>DAOUTT010000099.1 GCA_030668545.1 Anaerolineales bacterium
TGGTTGATCCCACGCTGGCTGATAATTTGTTCCTTGAAGGAGGCGGGCCGACACACGGGTCGGCCCCTATGATCTACGATTAGGAGCCTGTCCTACAAGTAGCTTTGGATAGTCCCTAAACAATCGATGGATCAGCCTACGTGAAGCGGGCTGAAGTCAGTGTTGGTGTCGAACGTGTCAATGCTCTCGGCGCGCTTCAGATTGTTCACAACCAGATATGTCAATGGGGTAGCGAGTACCTCGTAGGCGCTTTTAACGAGCCACTGAGCCAGAATGGCGGAGACAAGGATCGATGATGGAAGAACACCGTAGAAAGCGATTGAGATGAAAAGCAGAGAATCTATGCCTTGCCCGATCAAAGTAGAACCGATCGTTCGAGTCCAGAGATATCGACCCTGTGTGAGGATCTTCATCTTCGCCAGAATGAAGGCATTCACGAACTCACCGACCAGATAAGCGATGAAGGATGCTAACAGCAGCCGGGGGGTGAATCCGAGTATCGCCTGGAACGCTTGTGCCGCCTCTTCTGGTCCGTTGAGCGCTCCGACGGTCCAGCTCGATGCGGGTGGTAGGAGCCCAGCAATCCAGATCGCAGCGACAGCTAAAAGGTTGCAGCCGAAGGCGATCCAGATCGCTTGGCGCGCTCGTCCATACCCATATACCTCGGTGAGCACATCACCAATAATATAGGCCACCGGAAACAAGATTACTGCGGCTGGAAGGATGAGTCCGAAGATCGTGACAATCTTCACGGCGATGATATTCGACACAATGAGCGTTGTGACAAAAATAGAAAGGACAATGTGGTACCAACGATAACCGATCATCCAGTTATTCTTCTCTTTCGCCGTGTTCCGCTTCGACCGTAATCACGATACCTCCGCGGACGTTGAACCTGCCTGAAACCCGGCACCAGCGTGGAGCGAGCGCTTTCACCAGGTCATCTAGGATCAGGTTCGAAACATGCTCGTGGAATACACCTTCATTCCGGAAGGACCACAAATAAAGCTTGAACGATTTTGACTCGAGAATCTTCTCCGCGGGGATATATTCAACGGTTATATGGGCAAAGTCAGGCTGCCATGTGGCTGGACAGATGCATGTGAATTCATCCGTCTCAAAACGTACCACATATGGACGATCAGGATGATGATTGGGGAAAGTCTCGAGTTTCCGGTCAGGTTCTACTTTTCCTCCGAGAATAGTGAGGCCATCCAAATCTGAAGCTTCTGTCATGATTCTATCCCTTGTTCTAGCATCATTTCCCTCCTGTCACGGACTTCTTTCCATGTTCGGCAGTACGTGCAGAGATCGGGAGTCGATGTCGGTTGTCCGCATGATGTACATGGGTGAAGCATCCGCTCCACATCATCACCCCCCAAATTAAAATTCATCGTTTCCTTCGCTCGCAAAAAGGATAAGTAAAAAGATAGCTTTGCTCCTCGTCGGTCTGCCTCAAGCTGGTTCAGCAGCACTTTGTAGTAGATGCTTTTTGCGCCGACAGCATGGGGACACTCATCATACATGTATTCGATTCCCCGTAATAGGGCATAAGCTGCGGTTTCGCGCTCATAGAAACGGAAGAATGGTTTTGCTTTTTTGACTAGACCCGAGCGATTCGGAAGAACTGGTCCCTGGCGTTGTAGGTATGCCGTTAGCCAGTTTAATGTGTTTCCGAAGAGGACAGCGGCTTCATCATCCAAATTATGTCCGGTCACCAGAACGTCATAGTCATTTTCGATGGCGACGCGGTTCATAATATGCCGTTTAGAGAGCCCACAAATTGAGCATGGCCTTTCCCTGCCACGGCGCGTCATGGACGCAGCTGTTGGGATATCCAACCCTTCATGCTCTTCGATATCATAGGTGATCAGATTCAGCTTGTGCTCGGCGGCGAAAATCTCGGTGAACCGTCTGGATTCGGCCGAGTAGCCGTTGCCGCCGTCGATCCCTAGGCCAATGTAGAGTCCGTCAACTTGATAGCCCAACCGGGATAGCACGTCCCAGAGAACCAGTGAGTCTTTCCCGCCGGAGACTGCTACGAGGATTCGATCCTCAGGGTTAAACATCTTATTGTCATGGATAAATCGCTGGGTTTGTTTGGGAATCCAATCGAGGTAGTGATTCTTGCAAAGGGCCAGCTTGTGCTGACGCATATGGATCACGGCTTTCTCACCGCATTTCCGGCATTTCATCGCTTGCTGCTGAGTGTCGGTGAGAGATTAATGCGCGCCTCCTGAAATGACAGCGATAAGGCGAATTTCGTCACGTTCCTGAAGAATCTCATCATCGGTTAGGAGCTCGCCATCACGTGTCGGAAGTACGGCTTCTGGCTGGATATTCAGTCGCAGGAGAGCGGAGCGAATCGTCATCCCCGACCGCACCTTGAACTCTTTATCTCGCAAATGAATGCGTGCTGTCACCGGCTGTCCTTTCTATCAATGGATTGTACCCAGCGCGCAGTAGGGCGTCAATAAAACACGCATCGGGAGGTTTTTTTTGCTGTCGCCGCGGTACGAACAGAACCTTCACCCGCTGAAGAAATCCGTTGGACCTCGTGACCATACTTGTTTGCTGGCAAATGGGTCACTTGTGATGTGAAGGGAACATGAAAAGGGCGAAATTGATTATTCCGGATAGGGGAGCGCAGTGCTGCTACTTCATGGTACAGGCATCAAACGCGCATTCAGGAAGAGAGCGATTGTGGGAATGGAAGGACTTTTCTGGAGATGCTGGCGATTAAGAATCGGCAGCGATTGTTAGATAACCGCTTCTTCCAATGTTCGTTCTTCCGCTCTCATCGCCTCGAAAGCCGCAACGGCGACCTCAATCATATCCGCGTCAGGCTCACGAGTGGTCAAGCGCTGGAGCCAAAGATTTGGGGCGACCAGAGGTTTCGCCCAGGAGTAGCGCAATAAGCTAGACGAGAATCGTATGTATTCGTACGCCAGCGAAGCGAGAAGCGGAAGGAGCAGAATCCGGCTTAACAACCGTGGGATTAGCGGAAGAGGTCCGATTGCACTGAAGAGCAAGATGGAGAAAACTACGACTGTCAGCAGGAAAGCCGTACCACAGCGCGTGTGCTCCCTGGGGAAGCCTTGTATCCTATCCACCTCGAGAGGGACGCCAGCTTCAAACGTGTTGATGGTCTTGTGCTCTGCTCCGTGATAGCCGTAAACCCTGCGGATTTCAGGGATGAATCCGATTGCCCAGATATAACCTATGAGCAGGAGGAGACGAAACAACCCTTCTACGGCATTTGACCAGAATGGCGCCCAATTCAACCATCGCTCGAGCAAGTAGGCTGCCCCCGTTGGCAGAAGGAAGAATAAACCTACACCAATAACCAGCGAAAATATCAGACTCAAGGTGATCGCAAAGCCATCGAGCTGTTCATCCTCTTCCGATTGCATGTTGGCAGAGTAAGTCAACGCCCGCATGCCTAAAACCAACGCATCCCACAGAATGAAAAGCCCGCGGATGAAGGGAGTCTGGATAAGGCGGCTCTGGTAAAGAGAGCCAAGCGGTTGCATCTCAACCTGAATGGATTGGTCAGGAGCGCGAACAGCGACGGCACAGGTTTTTCGGCCGCGCATCATCACACCTTCGATTACTGCTTGGCCGCCATAGTTGGGGAGACGCTCTTCCATAAAGAATTCCTTATCCCTTTGAGTATTAAATTCCCGAGAATGTTTCGATGAAGTGAATGAAGGTCTCGATGCCGCGATAGAAGCTGGGCAGATGTTGTTTCTCGTTAGGTCCGTGGATGTTGTCGTTGGGGAGGCCAAACCCCAGCATGAGGCTGTCGGTGCCTAGAATCTCTTTGATCAGCGAGACGACAGGGACTGTTCCTCCGGCACGAGTGTAGACGGGTGCGATACCCCAGACAGTTTCCAGCGCTTGGGAGGCAGCTCTAACAGCTTCGGAATCGCGTTCGATGATCGCCGGTGTTGCGCTGGATAAATCCTCGATCTCCCAGGTCATTGTGGGTGGGGCGTTCTCCTCCATATACTTGATCAGGCTCTCGTGAATTCGTGCGGGGATCTGATCTGGCACGAGGCGCATCGAGACTTTCGCCATTGCTTTCGCTGGCAATACCGTCTTTGAGCCCTCGCCTGTAAAACCGCTGAGCAAGCCATTGATGTCGAGGGTGGGGCGGGTTGTCGCACGCTCCGTCGCAGGGTATCCATCTTCGCCAAAAAGGGTTTGCGTTCCAGCGCTTTCCAACCACCACTCATCTGAAAGGGAAGGGAGAATATCTCGTTCCTCCTGTGTCAGGTCACGCACATCATCGTAAAAGCCTGGCAACAGGATTTTGCCATGTCGATCGCGCATGCCTGCCACAAGCTGGCAGAGCACAATCGCCGGGTTGTCGATCACGCCGCCAAATGTTCCGCTGTGGAGGTCTGAATTCTGCCCTTGAAGCCGGATCTCGAAGTATGTCAAGCCACGCAAGGCGATGGTGAGCGCGGGTTGATCTGGAGTGAGGATCCCCGCATCGGTATTCAAACATACATCGGCTGCCAGCAGGTCTTTATGCTCTTCGATGAAGGCTGGCAGGCTCGGCGAGCCGATCTCTTCTTCGCCCTCAAACATGAATTTCAAATTCAGCGGCAAGTGCGAGGCATGAACCATGGCTTCCAGCGCTTTTAGGATGGCCACGAGCTGACCTTTCATATCTGAAGCGCCGCGGGCATAGAGGTTGTCTCCCCGGATTTCAGGCTCGAAAGGTTGGCTCTCCCATTCATCGAGCGGATCCACGGGCTGGACGTCGTAATGACCATATACGAGAACGGTGGGGGAGTCGGGACCGGCTTTCAACCACTCGCCGTACACGATTGGGTGTTTCGCGGTGGGCATAATTTCGATAGCATCAAAACCTAAATCCTGCAATTTACCCGACAGCCATTCCGCCGCATGTTTAATGTCTCCTTCATGCTCTGGAAGGGTAGAGATGGACGCTATTCGCAGGATCGCTTTTAGATCCTCTAGAGCGGCGTCCTTGTTATTTTGGGCATAATCGAGTGCGGGTTGAATTTCGAACATGGAAGACTCCCTTTTACTTAATGATGCTTTGGTAAGAAATATGGCGAATGGTCTTCTTGGACAATAATTAGCAATCTTTTCTCAATGATAATCCAAAAGTGCCCTCACAAGGGCATATTCTACCACTGCACTACCATGCCTGAGGAGTTACAGATGAATGCCGGAGGCCTTGATTTTGCTCTGTAGGAGATGCAGGATTGTTTAGGATGATACAACGCAGCGTGAATTGATGCTATAAAGGGGGTTATGGTTGTTTTTATTGGGTATCTTTGGTGAATTGAACTTGTCGCCGTATCGGTTTCACCGTCTGGGGGTTGTCCAGCTTGGAAGGTGCCGGTTTCATACGGAAAGGTACGGAACATGCTACTGGTTAGATAAGGTAGGGAGTAGATTGTCCAAAATTGCCGTTTGTTATCCGTAAATAATACTTTATACTGGGACTGTTGTTCGATGTTCATTCAGATTGAAGATTCAGAAGGCGCACCCGTCCCTCCTGAGGAGGTGCGGATACAGTCGGTCCACATCGACCCCTATCCGGATGGGAAACGAATTCGAGTCACACTGGAGCTCACTCCCTTCCAAGACCCCCCAGATCTCGATGTGATTGTGCTTGATCAGGACGGCGAAGAATCGGCGAGTATGAGCATCATCGGCGCAGCAACCCCTAAGTTAAACTTCACCGCGCACCTGCGTGGGGATCACCTATCCTCAACTTATCTACTAATTTCACGATTGAGCTACGAAGACCTCGGAGAGGTTGACCGTAAGGAGATTGCCTTCTCTACGACAGAGGAGGGTGGATAGACCCCAGTGGCGAAACTCGATTCGGTTCTGCGGCATGCCATAACGGCGCCGACCTTCGATCAGACCAAGCTGCATCGTGATCGATTGGTCGATGAGCTCCATGCCGATATCCCCCGTAAATTAATCGCCATCGCAGCTCCGCCAGGGTATGGCAAAACGACCCTTCTAGCGGATTTCACCGCCCACACCGAACTTCCGGTCTGCTGGGTGAGGATCACAGAGGCCGACCGTGATGTCTTGCGCTTCGCCAGCATCCTGAACAACTCTCTCCAGAAACGTTTCCGGCGAATAAAGAATGAAATCGACCTGGAGAAACTCTTTAGCACACCTCCGGAAGCGTTGGCTCACATTTTTGCAGAAGTGATCGATGCCAACATCAGCGACACTTTTGTTATTGTTTTAGATGACGTTCACCTCATCAATTCTTCAAAATCGACATTGGCATTTATCGACGCCCTGCTCGAGGTCCTTCCTGAACAGGTGACACTCATCGCCGCGGGGCGGGAAGTTGTTGAAGTCTCGCTTGCAAGACTCATGGCGGCTGGTGATCTCGGGGGGATGGGACCTCAAGACCTGGCACTCACGCGGGATGAGATCATCGATATGGCCAGGATCCAATCCGGTATCTCCCTGACGGATGACCATGCCGATAGGCTCGTAGATGAGACGAAGGGTTGGATCACCGGCTTGATCCTCTCGGGGGAAATCTCCGGGAAAGACATCCCTTCGTTCGTGTTTGAAGCCCGTCCCATGGTCTACGAGTACCTTGCTTCAATAGTGCTTAACCGTCAGCCAGATGATTTGCGGCGGTTCATGCTCGATTCCTCAGTGTTCCCCGTAATGACGTCGGACGCCTGCGATGAGGTGCTCAAGCGTGAGGATAGCAAGCGCTACCTGACGCGCCTGCTGCGTGGGGGACTTTTCATCTCGGCGACGAATGAGAGCCCGCGCACCTACGAGTACCATCCCCAGTTCAGGGAATTCCTGCTGGACTCCTCCCGCGGTGCAAATCCAAAGAAACTCCAAGCTTTACAGATCCGAGCGGCGAAACATTTTGCAGAGGGTGGATCGATCGAGCAGGCTGTTGAACTGTATTTCAACGCAGGCGACCCCCAGAAGGCGGCTCGCCTGGCGGAATTATACGCGGTAGATCTTTATGATCGGGGACGTTGGCGGACGCTGGAATCATGGGTGGAGATGATGCAGGAGGGGGAGGTAGCAATCCCACGTGTTTATTTGAACCTGGCGCGCCAATATCTAGATCAAGGCAACATCGATCAAATGGACGAGGCTGTTCGCCACGCGGATGAGATGCTGGGTTCAAGCGCGAGCAAGGCTGATCAAGCGCTTGTGGAACTCCATCGAGCGAACATCAGCACACGCCGGGAACAATATTTAGAGGCTGCGGAAGCTATAGATAACGCCAAAAGTATATTGGGAAATCGGGGAAGCAAGATTCTGCGTGTAGCGTATCTAAGGGTGCGAGCGAGGATCACTGCCCAAAGTGATGGCAAGTATGAAGAAGCGTTGAAGGATGTTCAGAGAGCGGCGAAGCTTCTTGAAGGCACGGATTCGCTGAATATTCTCGCGGCCACGCTGCAAGATGAAGCGCTCTATAAATACATACTCGGGCAAA
>DAOUTT010000074.1 GCA_030668545.1 Anaerolineales bacterium
AGAAGCTTGCGATCAAAAACCAATCTCCTGATGCATCCTACCTTCGGCCGGGTATTTCTGTTTAAGGATGTGTCCTCTTTTAAGAGAGGATCTTCCTTTTCCTTATTCGTCGCAAGCATTTTGACCTTTACTGGACTTATTTACAGCCTCTGCAAGGTCTTTAGCTTTGACAAGCTCGTCGTGGGTAGGTTGTTCAAGAAGTAGAATCGTCTCCACGCGCTGAACAATCTCGTAAAATGGCATGTCTAACTCACCGTCTGCATCTGTGTCGATGATTTCTTCCCACCCGATGGATCCACTTGTGAAATTTAACCAGGCTGCCAAAAGCTGAGCTTCTGCTTTTGATCGCATGCCAGGTCCCTTAATCTCCATAATATCCCTTGCGTCATCCAAGGATTCCAGCGATTCCTTATCACCAAAATAGCTCGAAGCCCATGCAATCATTTCAAGATACGATAGCAAGGTGCTCTCATCAACATGAGGTTTCCCCTTCGCTGAAACCTGGTGTTTCCAGAAACCCTGCGACTGGGGACAGAGAAACTGCCCTGCGATCAATTTGATAACTGAGACTTCTGCTGAATCTCCATCATCGTCTTCAACAACCACTCCGATTTCATAGACCCCGGGCTTTTCAAATGTCGTCTGAGCATTATCCTCTGCATAGAAGGGGAATTCTCCGTCAGGACTCGGGAAGGGATCGGGGCTTACGCCGTTACTGAAGTATGTCGTAGTGGGGCCAAAACTCCATGTGAAGGTGAGATCGTCTGAGCCCGGATCTATGCTTTCCGCCCGATGCCCTTGGGTTTCACCCGCCCTGCCTATAAAGACTTCCTGATCTTTGATGTTGAACAGTTTTTGTCTCGCGAGATCAGGGAAGCGATCCGCGGACATTCAGCTCAAGGCCGTTACTTGTACATTGTATTAACAACATTCTTGAGCTGCTCACGATACGTCTCAAATGCGGCCTGCCCTGCTCCGGTAAGCTGACAAATTGTCATCGGAGTCTTGCCTCGATAGGTCTTTTCTATGGTGATGTATTCTGCTTGTTCTAATCGTGTCAGATGCGATGATAGATTGCCTTTGCCCAGCCCTGTTTCTCGGAGCAGGTAAAGGAAGTCAGCACTTTCGAGGACGTAGAGAATGGAAAGGATGATCAGACGCGCAGGCTCGTGAATAAGCCGATCAACATCAAGCATGCTTTGCAAAGTGTCGGTATCGTTCACTGGCTTTCTACGTTCAGATCAACCGGTTCATGACTACGGAGAAATTGCGCCAGCGCCACACACCCCGACACAACCAGTGCCAGGCCGATACTCAAGTAGAAAAATGAAAGGCCAAGCACAACGCCAACACCGAGCGCACCAATTACCAACCCAATCCCGATTGAGAAAGCTGCCAGATAGTAAAATCGTTTTACTTCAATCCGTCGTGCAACGTACGTGAAAGCCAGCGCACCGACAATACCCATTACAATTGGAACGATGCCTCCGATCTCCTGTTGATTTGGCTGAGTGGATAATATTCCCAGCATACCGCCGAGAATCCCACCAAATATTAACAAGGCAATGAAGGCAAGGATGTTTTTATAATTGTAAGTGCGTGGCTTGAAAGCCATATACCCTGTGCGCGGGTAAGTGATGCGTTCTTTGAGAGCCTCGCCGAACCGCTTGCCTCCCCATGCAACCCCAATCATGAATACGAGCAATCCTCCTGAAAGCCAATAATAGGCGGCCGACTTTTCTCCAGCAAAGTGGATGATGGCACGCAATGCGCCAACGCCTGTAAAGAGAATCCCTAACCCGATCTCAAAAATGCCATCTTTAAGCCAATGAGCATAAGCCCGATTCAGCGTGTTCTCTGTGTCCACGAAATCACTCCTCTCCATCATGTTGTTGCCGCCGACCGGTTGGTACCGCCAACCTGCTTACTGAATAATATTCGAAACACAATTCGATGTCAAGGCCGAAGACCACATTAAAAGGGGGTGCTAGTTGGGAAAAGAAAGCCCCCGACCTTTGCGAGGCGGGGGCGGTAAAACTTTAGCGGTACTAGAACTCAGCGAAGTCGCTCATCTCGGGTTCCGATTATGAGCATAATCGTACCCAAACACATGGGGGACTTGCCGGGGCAAAGCCCCCCGCTCTTTGGGGGAAGCAGGACGGCTAGGTCGAAGAGAGGATCTCTTTTATTCGCCGGAGACCTTCGTTGACATAGTCTTCGGAAAGACCGTAGCTGATGCGGAGATAGTGATCCATCCCGAAGTGATCGCCGGGCACAACGTAGGTATCCTGTTCATCGATCAGGCGCCTCACGATCTCGGAAGAGTTGGCCTGGCGATGATAGCGAACGAACGCTATCGCCGCCGCATCGGGAGGCGTTAGGCTGAGTAGATCGTCATGCTGCTGGCACCAGCCCTCGAAGTTTCCGTAACCCTGGCGGACATACGACCGGGTTCGGGCAATGAGCTTATCGCGGACTTCCGTGGATAAGGCATAGGCTGCTAGTTTATTCCCCAGTTTGGTCGTGCTGATGGTTACATAGTCCTGACGAGCCCATATGTCATTTGCCGTCTCCTCAGGAGCCACCACCCAGCCCACACGCAGCCCGGGAAGCGCATAGGCTTTCGAAAGGCTTCCTATGGCTAATACTTTCTCATAGTCCCCCCAAAATGATGGTGTTACTTCGTCCGTACCGTGCTCGGAGCCAGCATATACCTCATCTGCAAGTATCCATGCCCCCACCCTGTCTGCGGCCGCGATGACGGCCTCTCGCTCTTCAGCAGCCATAATATGCCCGGTCGGGTTATTGGGGTTGCAGATGGCGATTAAAGCGGTCTTATTACCGACCACACTGTTCAACTCATCAATGTCAATCCCCCAGCCTAGTTCTTCCTTCAATGAAAATGTTTTCACCGTTAACCGGAAATTCCTGGCCAGCCCGTAGATCTGCATATAGTTGGGCAGCATAACGACGATCTCATCGCCTGGATCCATGAGGGTGAGGATTGACGTAAAATTCGCCTGGGCAGCACCCGTTGTGACCACGACATTGTCGCGGGTGGCGCCGCGGTAAAGAGCTGAAATCCGGTCACGCAATTCGAGAGATCCGTTCGTTTGGGGGTAGCCAAGGGATGTTGCCAGAAGGCTTTCGATGAAATAGGGATCACCCTCAGCGAGTTCGTCAATGGTCAAGGGTTGAACCCCACTCTCGGATAAATTGTATTTGACCTGGTATTCCCAAATGGACATCTCTCTCTCAAGCATGAAGGGGTAAAAATCTTTTTTCATCAACAGAATCCTTTCTTCATCTCACGAGGTCTCAGAAGCCTCGATGGTCATTCCAAGACTATGCTCTAGCGCCCGCTCATAGGCAAACCGGGCGATTTGTGTATCCTGGACGCCCACACCGGTAAGGTCGCAAACGGTAATTTGGTCGTTGTTGGTCCTGCCAGGCTTCATCCCCGAGGTGAGCTCGCCAAGCTCGGCGATCTCATCCTCAGGCGGAAGAGATCCCGCTGCTTGAGCATGATGAAGTTCTCCAAGGCGGAAGGCCTGGGTTTTGCGATCGCATACCACCAGATCGACGCAATCAAATACGTCAGAGAACAGCTCTTGCTTGTGTTCGGCATCGGATCCCATGGCGGTGATGTGAAGGCCGGGATGGAGCCAGGTAGAGTCTAGGTAAGGCTCTTGCGAAGGCGTCGAAGTGATCACGACTTCACTCTCCCGGACTACAATCTCAGGGCTGTTTGCCTTGATGACTTCAATCCCCAACTCGTCCGTCATCTCGGACGCATAAGTATCAACGCCATCAGGCTCGATGCCATATATAAATAAACGCTGGAATTCTCGCACAAGCCGCAGTCCACGAACTTGATAGCGAGCTTGCATCCCCGACCCAATGACGCCGACATTTTCGATCTTCTCTCGAGCCAGATGCCGGGCAGCGATCGCCCCGGCTAGCCCGGTGCGCAAGTCGGTCAGGTAGCCATTATCCAGCAATACGGCGATCGGTCTACCGGTTTGTGCGCTGATCAAGATCATCATGCCGCTTCCGGTTGGCAAATCTAATAATCGGTTGTCGAAGAATCCCGATGCAATTTTGATCGCAAAGCTGTCCAGCCCCTGGATGTAGGCCGTCTTAACATCGACCTCCCCATGATTTTCGGGTACGTCCACACGCAAGATGGGAGGCAGCGCAACCTTGCCCTCGGCAAGCTTCGAAAAACCAATGGCCACCTCAGCCAATGAAGCCTCATCCATAAAGACACAACTGCGGAGGTCTGCCTCGGTTAAGATTGTGATTTTCATTTTCAGGCTCTCCTATGAACCACTGCAGCCGAAAAGGCCATTATAGAAAAATAGGCATCCATTCCGAAACCCCATTCATGAACTCAAGCTTCGGGCGAGGTCCATCAGCGTTGGCATGCTGGCATTCCCCCCGCTAATCACGATGGCGATATGTTTGCCAGGATGCTTAACCTTCTTTGCCAAGAGCGCGGCAATCCCAACTGCGCCCCCGCCTTCAAGGACCTGGTGATGTTCTTCCAGCGCGAAAACCATTCCCGCCGCGATCTCATCTTCAGAGACAAGGACCGCTTCGTCCATATACTTCGCAACCATATTAAGCGTATAGTGATTTTCCCTCCCCAATCCTCCAACCAATGCATCGGCGAGCGATGGCTGCTCATCGACTTCCACAATTCGACCGGCTTTAATACTCTCGACCATCGCCGGACCTTGGTCCATACTGACGCCAACGACGTAGATCGATGGTTTGATCGTTTTTAGTGCCAAGGCGACTCCACTCATCAACCCCCCACCCGAAAGGGGCACCAGAATGGTATCGATTTCGGGGAGATCTTCGATGATCTCGAGCCCAATGGTTCCCTGGCCGGCGATGATGTCGGGGTCATCAAAAGGGTGGATCATTGTAAGATTGAGATCGTTCATTTTTTGGTTTGCGACGTCGGCAGCCTCATCGTAGGTGCCGCCGTCCATCAGGACCTCAGCCCCCATATTTTTTATCGCGGCAACTTTATTCTCGACCGTTGCAGTTGAGACACTTATGGTTGCAGGGATGCCAAGTTCTCGAGCGGCACAAGAAACGGCGAGGCCGTGATTTCCAGATGAAACGGTAATCACACCTTTTTCCAGGGCTTCTGGTTCCAGGCTCATAATCTTATTGGTGGCACCGCGAAGTTTAAAGGACCCTGTGGTCTGAAGATTTTCGAGTTTCAAGTAGATTTCCGAGCCGGTCAGTTTCGAAAGGGGCCGGGACTCAATCAACGGCGTACGAATAACCTTGTTGTATATCCGTCTTCTGGCGAGATAGATATCTGCGAGTGAAGGTTCTTGATTGTGCATTGCGCTACCCTTTCCGAAAGTACAGGATCTATCTGTACTGCCTGCAGCGGTGGCCGACAACCGCCGCAGTTATGATGAGTTTCTCCATAGGCCCAATGTCCCTCTTAGGGGAGTTCTACCATGCTGAAATCGTATACCGGATTCCATCTTCGAACCGTCCGGTATCATTATCGCTCCGGGTGTATTAAAACAACTTCAATTGAGAAGCGTATACAAAGAATACAAGTTTATGCAACAGGAAGAAAGCGTTTCTTTCTTCGCGTTTCACATATTTAGGACTTCACGATGATTGATATTACGCTAGAAAGGATCTGATTACTTTCCTTATCGTAATCGGCGAAAACCGAGCTTCCGATAAATCTCATAAGCGGGTGTTTCAATTGAAGCCGGGCGGGAACAGACTTAACCCCAACTTCAATTGGTGATGTTTTTGGTTCCCTCTCCTCAGGATCCCTGTTACCCTGCTTCCCCCTCAAGAATGGCGAGAATTGTTTTAGCTTGGTAAACACGATTGCGCGAACGGCCGGTCACTTCGAGAAGAATGCTCAATTGCTCCAGCTTTTCGATATACCGTTGAGCGCTTCGGTAAGGAATATCCATAGCTTCCTCCAACTGCCGGATGCTCAGGATGGGGCGTTCGAGTAACACATCGATCGCCTGTATTAATCGATCTGCAGCACGCTCATTTTTCACCAGGTCATGATACGTGTGTCTGGTTTGTTGTAAGCGTTGGATTTGTGCAACTGCATCCTCCGCCTGAACATGAATCCCTTTCAGGAAGAAGTCCAGCCAGGCTTCCCATGCTCCAGTTTGACTGACAGCTAGAAGGTGATCGTAGTACTCTTTACGATATGCCTCGAAGTAAGCACTCAGGTAAAGCCAGGGTTGGGACAACAAACCCCATTCTGTTATTAAAAGTATGATCAGCAGGCGACCTATTCGACCATTGCCATCCAGAAACGGGTGGATCGCTTCAAACTGATAATGGATCAGCGCTGCCTGCACTAACCTTGGAAGATCTGAGGAGGAATGAATGAATCTTTCCAACTCATCCAATGCCTTGTGCATCGCATCCACCGGTGGCGGAACGAACCTGGCCGATTCCAGAGTGCTCCCAGGTGGTCCAATCCAGTTCTGGCTTTGGCGGAACTCACCGGAAGTCAGGTGTTCACCACGGACACCCTCCATCAGAACTGCTTGCATCTCACGGATCAGACGCAAGCTTACCGGCAATGAACTTAGACGCTCAAGGCCATAATCCAAAGCTTTAACATAATTATGAACCTCGCGGACATCTGTTGTGGATTCAAGGTAGGAAAGCTGAGTAGCTTCATAGATATATATATCGTTTAGTGAAGCGCGCGTACCTTCAATGCGCGATGATAAAACCGCTTCTCGGCGGATAAAGGGTCGAACAAGTATATGCGCTGAGGGCAATGTACCGGCCAGACTGTCAAGTTTGCCCAATGCACGCTCAGCCGCCCCCACCGCAGAGATCAAGGCAGAAGACCATCCTATACTCGGCGGTAGCGGATCAGGGATGAACGCCCAGTAGCCTTTTCTGCTCTGGATTACCTCGCCAGCCGCGGTGGTCTTGAAATCTTCTGGCTTCATAGAGTTTCCTTGTCAACAAGCGCCATTGCTATTTACACTTTACACCATAAGTGTCAACAATTCAATTCTTTATTGACACTTTGAACGAATCCCTCAAATCTGCATGGAAACGAGTGGTCAGGATTATTTTCCAAGGATTGGCGCGATGAGAGGGGATTGCAGCGGATTGTGTGATGTAGTTATGGTTGAAGGGTGATTGAGGAGTTTGTGGATTCTAGTTCTTCTTCAAAACGACTTAATCAAGGGGAATTAATCAATAAGATGGATCGCCCATGAAACAGCTAACTAGCAGAAACACTAACTTCCGATTACGCGTATAGGCAGAAAGCCTATCTATCCTCTCCCCACCCTCTTGTCGCGCTGTCACTTTACGTCAATTACCACCCTCTTAGCGATTGGTAGTTGACTTCTTGATGGCATTAAAGAAACGGTTGAAACAGAGGCGAAAGCAGCTTGGCTTTAACGGCGGTTTATCGGCGCTTTAAGGGCGGAAATGATATAATGTGGGTATGACATATAAGTTTGAACTGACACCCTCAATTGTGCGTTATCTACAGACAATTGAACGTGTGCGAGAAACGGTGCGCCTGACCATGCTGCCCCCCGCTGTGGCAGAAGTGCTGCGTCTTCAAGCCAATATTCGATCCACACATTATTCGACGTTGATCGAGGGGAACCGTTTGACCTTAAAAGAGACCGAAATGGTGGTGCAACAAGGAAGACAGTTCCCTGGCCGTGAGCGGGACGTGCAAGAGGTTCAACGCTATTATCAGGCATTGCAGCTAATGGAGAAGTGGGTAGAGGGCGAAAAAAAAATCACCGAGGAACGAGTCCGAAAGTTACATGCAATTCTTTACTCAGGCCGGAGAGCCAGGCCAACACCCTATCGGGATGGGCAAAATATAATCCGGGAAAACAGCGGGCAGATCGTGTACATGCCGCCAGAAGCGGTGGATGTGCCGAGCCTTATGAAAGAATTGGTGGCTTGGGTTCACAAAACTAGTAAGGATATGCCGATCCCTGTGGTAGCAGGGGTTGCACATTATCAATTTGAGACCATTCACCCTTTCTTTGATGGCAATGGACGTACGGGGAGGATGCTCACCATCTGGATTTTGTACAAAGCCAGCTATGATCTGGGTAAGTTCTTTGCGTTGGAAGAATTCTACGCCCAAGATTTGCAGGGTTATTACGATGCACTCGTTACGCATCCAAACCACAACTATTATTTTGGCCGCAATGAGGCTGATATTACCTCCTGGTTGGATTATTTTTTAAGAGGCATGGCAGTTGTCTTTGAACGGGTGTCCGAGCAGATCAGAAGTGAGATAATAGAAGATATAGACCAGGAAGCTCTTGCACTATTACGCTCTCTCGATCATCGTGCCCGGCGGGTATTAGGGTTATTTAGCACCCAAGAACTTGTTCGCTCCTTCGAAGTTGCCAACTTATTAGGTATTTCAGTCCGCCAGACAAGGGATTTGCTCACCGGCTGGGTAGCGGATGGCTGGCTGGAAGTCGCTGACCCATCGAAGCGGGGTAGGAAGTATCGGTTGGCGGAGGAATATCGGGTTTTGTTGAATCAACGTTGGTAAAGTAGGCTTGATTTTCGAAACAGAAAAGTGCACTTTCTTCCTGCAATTGCCTCGCTTACCTGGGTTCTGACATTAATCCCCCTCATTAAATCTACCGATCTGCTTCCGATTGCTAACAA
>DAOUTT010000346.1 GCA_030668545.1 Anaerolineales bacterium
AGGTGGAAAGGCTTTCGAGAGGGCTGATTTCTTCAGGGATTACATCTGGACCACGACTGGTAGGAAAATTGCGGAGGAGCGCTTCTCGTTCTTCCTCGAGTTCTTGGCCAGGCTTAAAGAAGAAGTTGTGGAAGTTGAAATACCGGCGGTGGGATGATTTTTCGAATGTTGGTTCAAACCGACGGCACCCTGCCCTCTCGCTGGTTGCGGCCTCACTTACCTTTTTCGGGCACTTTACCACAGGGCGCCTCGCTTCGGGCGCTAAGACATTCGGCGGGAGGATGAGCCTCACGATTGGCTCATTAAAGGAGAGGGAACGGATGCATTCAAATGCTTCCACTGTTGAAGAATACCTGGGCGAGCTGCCCGAGGAGCGCCGAGTAGCAATAGAAACGGTGCGACAAGTGATCCTAAAGAATCTTCCTAAGGGTTATGAAGAGGTGATGAATTGGGGAATGATCACCTACCAGGTGCCGCTGGAAACCTATCCAGACACGTACAACAAGAAACCATTGATGTACGCAGCATTGGCCGCGCAGAAAAATCATATGGCCGTCTATCTGACGGCGATCTATATGAACGAGAAAGCGAGCCAAGAGTTTGAGGAAGCATACCTGGCCACAGGGAAGAGATATGACGTAGGGAAATCGTGTGTGCGCTTCAGAGAGTTGGCAGATCTTCCACTGGAGTTGATAGGCAAAAGCATAGCCTCACTCCGGGTCAGCGAGTTTGTGGATCGAGTGAATGATGCGCGCTCAGGTCGGAGGAGCAGGGGGAGTTGAACCCCATGCTATCGGAGCAGTAACATGGACTCTCCAGACGAGACCCCAGCCCCACCAACAACGCCCGGTCTTTCCTGGCGTTCACTCCAGCCCGTCGATGTCGGGGCGATTACTGCGCTCGCGACCACGTGCCTGGCCGCGGATGGGGGCCTCCTGCTGGGTGCTACGGACGCTTACATCCGCGAGCATTATTTGCCGGCGCGGTCGGGTTCATCCATTGGCGCCTTTGAAAGGGATGGGCGGCTGGTAGCGTGTGCAGCGATGCGACCTACTCATACGGCGAATGAGTACCGGACCACCATTGTGGGGCAGGTTCACCCGGACCACCGCCGGCGCGGGTTCGGAACCTTCTTGCTCAGATGGAGTACCGCCGAGGCTGGTAGGCTCCTCGCTGCCTGTCCCCCCGACCGTGCACATGTTCTGCAGCTTACCACCGAGATGCTCACCGAAGAGGCGGCGCGCCTTTTCGAGCGGCACGGGTTTACACAGCAGTTTGCAGAAGATGTGATGCGGCGTGATCTAGCCGACCCCTTCCCGGACATTCTACTCCCTTCTGATATCAGGTTCGCGACATGGGCGCCTGCATTGGTTGACCAGTTCTTCGCTGTCTATCAAGCTGCTTTCCGGGAGCGGCAGCGGCCTGGCTACCCAGCCTGGAGCCAGGAAAAATGGGTGGACTGGTTGGAGACGGACGACGACACTTTTCGTCCCGAGTTATCCTTGCTGGCACCCCACGAGGATCTCCTGGCCGGCTTTATTGTTTGCGCTGACAGCTGGATTGTTCAAATGGGAGTCCATCCGGATCGGCGCGAGCGAGGTATCGGATCGGCGCTCGTGATCGAAGCGTTGAAGCGTTTCCGAGCAGCAGGTGGTGACCATATGCTGCTCGACGTCAATGTAAACAACCCCAGCGCGGCGCGGGTGTATACACGGCTCGGTTTTGAACGGGTCGGACGACGTGCGCGTTATATTCGTGGACCGAAGGGACACAAGGCCTTTTAAGCCCAAGATCGCAGGTTCGATCTCTCCACGGCGCACAACAAAGTCCCGCATGAAATGTGGGAATATTGCTTTAGCAATCTACTCTTTGTATAAAATGTTTGGATGAATCCACAAAGTATCAGTGTACAAACACCTAACTGGTTCAAACCCAGCTTAAGAACATCGGTACTCAAGGTTGCTGTAAAACCGGGAGAGTCATGAAATCAGGATGTCATAATCTGCCGTTCTTCTACCGTATTGGTAGTGTGCGCAGGAAGTCCGGGGTGCTATGGTACTATTCTGTAAATTGAATAAGGAGCTGAGCATGACAAACACAAACGAAAAACCAACACCAGGCTACAACGTCAAGGTCCCGGAGTCCGTCATGACCCCGGACAAGGTGGAGACCTCGATCGGCACTCTCAAGTTTCTTGATGGCGCGCCGTACCCGGAGACCGTCGACAAAGTCTACGATTACCTCGATACGATGAGAGGAGTGGATGCCTTCCTGAAGGGCATGCCAGGGGCGTCCCTGCATGGTCTCATCAAGGGCAACCACAGCCTTGGCGCCGTGGACTGCCACCAGGTTATGATCATGGACAAGCTGATGGACTCGAATCCGCTCTTCCTGACGGGCAACACGTCCACGATGTATGTGATTCCGACGCTAGACCTGAAGCGCGACGGCGCCACCGTTCTGGAAGCACCTCCGGGCATGCTCGGCGCGTTAAACGATGCCTGGTTCCGCTACGTGCAAGACATCGGGCCGGCAGGCCCGGACAAAGGCAAGGGCGGCAAGTACCTGGTGTTGCCTCCTGATTACGAGGGCG
>DAOUTT010000170.1 GCA_030668545.1 Anaerolineales bacterium
CCAGTATACTGTTTAAATAATTTCAGTTTTCGCGGAGTGGTTCATAGAAAGGCAATATACCAATGGAACGAGTCGCCGCCGTACAAATGAGACCCGAATTACTTGAAGTCGAAAAGAACCTTCAATCAATCCTCCTCAGCTTCGAAGAGGCAGTAACAGCCGGAGCCAGGCTGGTTGTCTTCCCTGAATGCGCTCTCTCTGGCTATGACTTGAGCCTGGATGAGGCGCAGACAGTAGCTGAGAGCATCCCCGGTCACCTTAGTAAGCGCTTATCGCAAGCCTGCGAAGAACTGGACGCCACGATTATGGTCGGAATTCTCGAGAGGGACGACAGCGGCCGCATTTTCAATTCAGCGCTCGTCACCGGACCGGATGGAATCCTCGGGCGATATCGGAAAACCCACTTACCCCACCTTGGCATTGATCGCTTCCTCGCCTCCGGCGAGGAGTTGCTCCCACCGTTAAAGACCCCTATCGGCCGAGTGGGAACGCTCATCTGCTATGATCTGCGTTTTCCTGAGCCTTGTCGTGCGCTCGCACTCATGGGCGCCCAGATCGTATTAATCTCCACTGCCTGGCCCAGCGCCGCCACCCTCTACCCGGATTTTGTCGCCCGGACTAGAGCCGCCGAGAACGGCATCTTCCTCGTAGCCGCCAATCGTATCGGGGAGGAGCATGGTGCGCGCTATCTGGGTCATAGTCTCATCATCGGACCAGACGGCGAAGTTCTGGCACAAGCCGGCGGAGAAGAAGAAACTATCCTCTATGCCGATATCGACCCCTCGCTAGCTGATCAGAAGCGGCGTGTTTTCCTCGCCGGAGAATATGAGCTCGATATCTTCAACGACCGGCGCCCCAAACTCTACGGTGAAATCGTAAGATAAAAACGTAGGGCATCCAAGATCTCTTCTCGCCCCTGTCTATTCAATGCGGACGGGGGCGTTCTGTTAACCCGGGGTGAATCTTATCCTGCCATCGATTCCTATGCGGCCCGCGCAACCTTCAGTTGTATGCCCATCAGCCATTTGCTTATCTCCGCAACAATGGCGGGGATAAACAACAAAGGCAGTACGATCTGCCATTCAGCCCAACCTAAAGGCACGGTGTTGAAAATCGGTTGAAGGAAAGGGATATAGATAACGGCGAGCAATAACAGCATCGACGATGTCACCGCATAGAGCATCCACTTGTTGCTGAAAAGCCCGATCTTATGCAAGGGATAATGTTCCGAGCGTGCGGTGAACGCCCGTAGGAGTTCAGAGAAGGAAAGCGTGGCGAAGGCCATCGTCTTCGCCTCTTCCGGAATCCCGGGAAAAAGCTGGATACCCATCCAATATGCCGCCAGCGTTACTCCCGCGATCGCCACGGTCTGGATACCTATGTGAATGCGCATCGAGCGGTTGATCACGGGCTCGTTAGGTGGTCGCGGGGGTTGAACCATAATATCCGGATCCCCTTTTTCCATCCCCAACGCAAGTGC
Source organism: Anaerolineales bacterium (assembly GCA_030668545.1). GTDB lineage: Bacteria > Chloroflexota > Anaerolineae > Anaerolineales > E44-bin32 > E44-bin32. The sequence continues at coordinate 1,481 of DAOUTT010000170.1, forward strand.
GGGGGCGCCATCTGTGATCAGGTTAAGCCATAAAAGTTGAATAGGAGTCAGCGGCGAAGGGAGGCCCGCCAGGATGGCAATGAAGATAACCGCGATTTCTGCCATGTTGCAGGACAGTAAATAAAAGACAAACTTTCGAATGTTGCTATAGATAACTCGTCCTTGCTCGACGGCATCGACGATGCTGGCGTAATTGTCGTCTGTGAGAACCATGTCCGCCGCTTCCTTAGCGACATCTGTTCCGGTAACACCCATTGCCACACCGATATCCGCCCGTTTCAACGCCGGAGCATCATTTACACCGTCCCCAGTCATCGCAACGATCTCGCCGTGTGATTTCAGCGCATCGACGATGCGAACCTTGTGCTCCGGAGAGACGCGCGCGAAGACACCGGTTGTCGCAATCTTCTCCTTAAGTGCATCATCATCCATAGCATCTAGCTGCGATCCTGTCAGGACTCCATGCCCCGGTTGGAGTAGAGCAATCTCTTCGGCAATCTCCTCCGCTGTATCTGGGAAATCGCCAGTGATCATCAAAGTACGAATACCCGCCCGGCGTGCCTTCGCGATAGCGGGTTTTACTTGCGGGCGCGGCGGATCGATCATGCCCATCAGGCCAACAAATATTAAATCGCGCTCGACCTTCTCCGGTGTTGCATCGTCGGGGACATCGGGTTCCACGCGAAAAGCCACTGCTATGACCCGCAAGGCAGAGCGTGCCATGCGTGCATTCACCTCATAGATGCTCTCACGGATCTCATCTGTTATTGGTGCAGTTGTATCGTCCATCTTCTGATACTGAGTACACAGGCCTAATACGACATCCGGCGCACCTTTTATCGCCGCAATCTCCCACTCACGCAATTCGCTATCGTAGAATGGGCTTGCATCATCCGCCGCCGGATCAACGATCTTATGTACCGTTGTCATCCGCTTACGGGAAGAATCAAAGGGGATCTCATCGATCCTTGGATACGCTTCCTCAAGTCTGTCCCGGAAGGCTCCCGCTTTGGCCGCCGCGATCAATAGCGCCGCCTCTGTTGGATCACCGATTACACGGGAGGTGTCATCCCCATCCTTCGTTGGTTCAGCCTCAATCTGTGCATCGTTCGCTAATGTGGCGACCCATAAAACCGTCGTCGAGGCGGGATAATCACGCAAGTCCACCACCCCGCCATCAACCTTGAAATCCCCGGTTTGACCAAAACCTCCCCCCGATATTTCGAAGGTCGTGCCATCAACCCACATGCGTGTCACGGTCATCTGGTTCTGTGTGAGCGTACCGGTCTTGTCCGAGCAGATCACAGTCGTCGATCCCAACGTCTCGACTGAGGAAAGTCGTCGTATGAGTGCATGGCGAGTGATCATCTCCTGCATACCGAGCGCAAGCGTGATCGTCACAACGGCAGCCAATCCCTCCGGTACAGCTGCAACTGCCAGGCTGACCGCGACCAGGAACATCTCGAGCGCCGGAATCCCGCGAAGCCAGCCGACCCCAAACACAAGTGCACACACGACCAGAGCGGCTATCCCGAGCACCTTCCCAAGCTGGTCAAGCTTGCGCTGCAACGGAGTCGGTTCCTCCTGCACAGCCTGGAGCATGGCGGCGATCATACCGATTTGCGTACGCATTCCTGTGCTGACAACGACGCCGCTACCGCGCCCGTAGGAAACGACTGTCCCGCTGAAGGCCGTATTGCGGCGATCGCCCAGCGCCATATCCTGTGTGAGGACGAGGTGAGCATCTTTCGTGACTGGCACGGATTCGCCCGTTAGAGCAGCCTCTTCGATGCGTAAATTGACCGTCTCTATCAGTCTCAGGTCAGCGGGGATAAAATTCCCTGCCTCTAGAAACACGACATCACCCGGGACCAATTCGCGTGCCGGGCAGGTCTGCCGGCGCCCTTCACGTAGAACAAGTGCATCCGGAGCGGCAAGCCGCCGGAGTGCGGCTAGCGCCTCCTCAGCCTTGCGCTCTTGGACAACGCCCAGAATGGCATTTAATACCACAATGGCCAAGATGGCAGCGGCTTCGATGTAGTCACCGAGGAGCGCAGCAGCAAGGGCGGCAACGATGAGAACAATGACGATGAAATTCTTGAATTGCTCGAAAATCAGACGAAACGGAGAAGGTTTTTCGGCTTCTTCAAGTTCATTGGGGCCGAATTGCTCAAGGCGCCTACGCGCTTCTTCTTTGCTTAACCCTTGTTTGGGCGATGTTTGGAGCGCATGAACAATTTCCGTTGCCTCCAATACATGCCAAATATCTTCTCCGTTTACGACAGCATCAAGGGGGGGATCAGATGAGGGGATTTCTTCCATAGAATCCAATTTACATTACTCCAAAACATACCTTCGAGGCATGGGTGCCCTGGCGCGCGAATTATAGCACGCTGACGTCTGGATTCTGCTGACAACCACAGCATAATTAGCCGACAAGCTGACCCGCGCGTATGTCCATTACATGGTTGGTTTTTATGGTTCTCCTCCAAATTGTGTGGGTGACCAAACGGATTGTCACTGCTCAACCCCAAGCCATTTTTTAATGCGTTGGGGCCGGTTCGATCGTTGTCAGGGGGTGTGTGAGCAGACTTGCAGTGCACCCCCTTCTGAATGGCTAGTAATGCAATCCACATACGCCCGAGTTCCAAAGCCGGTTTCTGTCTAATCCGATCTGGATTGCATTTCAAGGGGAATAAGAGTCCGAGATAGCGATATTTCCACATATTCGGATTTGCATGGTCGGTTTGAACTGAGAGCTTGATGTTTGATCCGGGGGGTGTGCTCCACGCTTCGCTCTGAGTGCTTCGCGAGGGGAGTGGAGTCCCCCACAGTCCCCCTTTGGGGGATTTAGGGGGAAGTAAAGAAAATCATCAACTCTTCAGCGGTCTATCTATTCGATAATAAGCGCAAACCTCAAGGCGCAGGCTGTGCCTGCGACCAAAAGCAGAGCTTCCTGACTCCACATATAGCTAAAGCCGCGTCTTGATAGAAATGAGAAGCAAGCCAAGCGATGTTTATAAGCTCAGGATCAAATCAATGTAATCCAGCAAATGTCCCGTTATCAGGAAATGATCGCGGACGTGCTTCTTAGCCTGTTGGCCCAATTCCTGGGCCAGGCTTTTATCTTCAAGCAGTGCGATTATTTTCTCCGCGAATCCATCATAGTCATGAGGCTCGAGCAGGTAGCCAGTGACGCCATCAACCATCTGGGTCGGGATCCCGCCAACATTGGAAGCGACCACCGGGGTTCCCTTCCACATCGCTTCGGTGATCACGAGCCCAAACCCTTCGCGCGTCGACTTTTGGATCACAATATCCGAGATGCGCTGCATAACATTGACGAGGATCGGATCATCCCCGCGCACAAAGAGGACATCGCCCCGAGCGAGGAAATCTTTGGCAACTTCTGTCATCTGTGCCAGGATCCTTGCCCCCTCCGGATCGTCGCTGGCCATGTTGTATACAAATATTAAACGGCAATCGACTTGCTCTTTGACACGATCAAAAACCTTCAAAACACCTTCTGGGTCCTTCCAGGGATCGAAGCGCGAAACCTGGGTGATAATCGGCTTATCCGTTGGAATCTTATGCTGGGTTAGATACTCCTCGATCACCTGGTCGGGGAGGTCCATATTCTTCGGGGAAAGAGGGTCGATGGAGGGGGATATGAGATCTTGCTCGATCGCAAGATCAGGGACCTTATAATCCTCAGAGGAGACGATCATGCGGTCGTATTCAACAACGTAGGGTTCCATGAAAGCCCAAGCCTGAGGGTTCGGTTTCGTAATGTCAATATGGCAGCGCCAGACCCAGGGAGATGTGTGTGGTATGTGACGAACCAACGCGCAAGGCTGTGGATCATGAATGATGACATAGTCATGATCGAGAA
>DAOUTT010000190.1 GCA_030668545.1 Anaerolineales bacterium
AGGCGATGGTCCCGGGGAGGTTATGATGGCGGAGAATGGATACAATCCAACGGAACTTTTAATTTGCACCGCTTCGCGGCAGGTGCCGGATAACACGACGGCGTTCATAGGGACAGGAATCCCCATGCTGGCGGCTTCGTTGGCGCAGAAAATGCACGCGCCCAATCTGGTTGCCGTCTTTGAATTCGGTGGTGTGGGTGCAATGTTAGATGATCTTCCCCTCGCGGTCGGTGAGCGCCGAACGTTTCATAAAGCCGTGGCGGCAACAGGGCTTGCAGACATGGTAGAAACTGCCCAACGAGGGTTCATTGAGTACGGTTTTCTCGGTGGTGCACAAATTGATCCTTACGGGAATCTCAACAGCACCGTAATCGGCGACCATGACCATCCAAAAGTGAGACTGCCGGGTAGCGGTGGTGGAAATGATGTCGGCTCGCACTGCTGGCGGACGATCGCCATTATGCCTCATGATCAGCGCAGGTTCGTGGCGAAAGTGGATTTCATCACCACGCCGGGCTATCTCTCCGGACCCGGCGCGCGCGAAGCTGCGGGATTGCCCGTGGATACGGGCCCCTATCGAGTGGTCACTACGCTGGCTGTCTTGGGCTATCACCCCGACAGCAAGCGCATGATGCTGCTCGCAACCCAACCGGGGGTAACAATTGACGATGTTATCGAGAACACCGGGTTTGAGCTCCTTATGGCGGATGAGATCGAAGAGTATCCGCCCCCGATGGATGAGGAGTTGAGGATCCTGCGCGAGGACGTTGACAAAGACAAGCTCTATATCTGAGGTAGAAAAAAGAAAGGGGCTGTCGCAAGTGCAGCATTGGACAGCCTCTTATAAAAAATTTCGTATGGGGTCCGATCCGTGTGTCGGCTTAACCAACCTCCCGCAGGTTCGAAACATGCGGGAGGTTTAATTGGAGACATCTACACGCAGGCTGCGCCTGCAATTTATTCTTTCACAGCTTGGATCTTGAATATCGGCACCGTAATAAAGGTGTGTAGTTGGTTGAGTTCCTGTAGGATGTTTTTAAGCACGGCCGGCCGTGTGTATTTGTCGGCAAAAGCGGGGGAATGGATGCGGGCTTGTTTGATGGCAAAAACCTGTTGGCCCAATTCGCGGTAATAGTCTTTGCGGGTTGCAATGTCCTGGCTGATGCCGACCGGGAAGGTGAAGTCCTCAATCTCAGCGGCTGATTCGATTTTAAAACCAGGCTGGATGAATGAGTCGACCGCCATCAGGGCTTTTAGACCAAAACCGGTCTGCCCATGGACACCCTCGCGCGGCGGAAGACCAATCGCCTCGATCAATTCGATCAAACCCTGGATGCGGGCGGCATGGCGTCCTGTGTGCTCTGCCGGAAGATTTTCCAGGTAGCCTTCCAGTGGCAGATCCCAGTCTTCGGGGTGGTCATCTAGCTGGGTGAATTCGTGGCTGCAGATGATCAATCGCCCGCCAGGACGCAGGGTCGAAAAGATCTGAGTCAACATGCCATCGACGTCAATGTGATCGCCCTCTTCAGTTGGGAACTGGAAAACCATCCGGGCGACGAATAGGTCAGCCGAGTTGGGCTCCAGCGCTTCGCTGATCATGCGGGCGTGTAGATTGGCGATAAAGCGGAAGCCGGGTTTTCCGGTCAGGCTGACAGGCGAGGGGACGTCGTCGGGCGAGGTGGAGATCAACGATTTTGGGTTATGTGAATAGATGTACTCGCTCAGATCCCCTAGCCCGCTGCTGAAATCGACGATGTCTTTGCCGGAGATTTGGGCGGGGGATACCAGATCCTCTACAAGGTAGTAGACCAGGTAGCGGACGATCTCCCAATTGCGCTGCAGTTCCCAAGAAGTCACCGGACTAGTATACAACACCCGGGTCTTGGTGTGCTTAGGGTTGGCTCGGGTGTGGGTCCAAATATGAGGTCCCACGAGAAACGAAAGGTCGCTTTCACCAGAAAGCGACCCTTTTAGCGCCCCCGACAGGACTCGAACCTGTGGCCCCTTACTCCGCAAGCAAGTGCTCTAATCCACTGAGCTACGAGGGCATGGGTATTCAATTGTCAGGCAGCTTAGCGGGGAGGGTGGGATTCGAACCCACGGTAGAGGTTAAAGCCCCTACAAGCGCTTAGCAGGCGCCCCCGTTCAGCCACTCCGGCACCTCCCCTGATGAATTAATTATCAAGGCGGAGGGAGAGGGATTCGAACCCCCGGTGGGCGTAAACCCACAGCGGTTTTCAAGACCGCCGCCTTCGTCCACTCGGCCATCCCTCCGAGGTCTGTACGACCCCCTCCTGAACGAAAGCATTCTACCATGGCGTCTGGGGCGAGTCAAAGAAGCGGGTTGTTTAAGGTTAGAAACAAAGAAAAAAGTGCAGAAAACTCGAATCCTCGGGAGTTATCAGGTTCTGCTTCCGCACTCCACAATATTACGACAATTCTTTTCCCCAGACCTGGTAAAGCCCGAGCCGGCCGCCTTCGCCATCGGAATGGTAGGTATCAAGGACAATGAAACTTGTCTCTCCGGCGAGGGCCTCCAACTCGGAAGGCGTAAAGTGGTGAACATAGCGCAGGCCATAGCCGCCGCGGCGCCAGTCCAGAAGATAATCACCCTCCTCGACATCATCATCAGACAGATCAATGGTCTCCCAGGGCAGGATGCGAGCCTGGTAACGCTTGCTGGCTAAGAAATTCCAGTTGGAATGGATCCACTGACCGCTCTCGTTGAGAAGTCGATGGACCTGCAGGGTGATGCGTTTCCTGAGTGCAGCGTCCGGCAGATGGTGCAGCACGGAGAAGGAAAGGACCCGATCGATGTGCTCCCTGATTGGGACTGCAAGTTCCGTCTCAAGCACATCTGGCCACGCGGGATCAGCGAGGTCCAAAACGTGGAAGGAAACTCGCGGGTCCCGGACCTTTTCCCGGGCGATTTCCAAAAGGAGGGAACTCGAATCAACTCCGATATAACGTCCCATCGGATCGCGGCTTAGCCACTCGAGCGCAAGCTCGCCATTACCGCAGCCGAGATCCAGGACCCAGGCTTGCGACGGAAGGTTCTCCAAAGCTTTGAGCACACCGGGCTGTAAGCGTTCTCGCGTCTGGGAGAAGTGATCGGCGAAGGTTTGGTAGAATTCACTATTGAGCTGAAGGAGTCTGGTGCTAACTTCATCTCTCATATACTGGATTATACGCTGATGGACTCCCAAAAGGCGTGGCAGGATGCCCGCAACTACACATCCGAACAGGTCGAACTCGCCAGGTTAATCCTGGAGGAGATGCGCGCCGGCGCTTCGGTTAAGGATGCGGTCCGCCATCACCCCTTGTCGGGCGGGGGCTACATCGGGAAACATGTGCTCATTCACACATATCGGGACCTGACAGATTCCGACACATGGCCGTTCGAACAGGAGATGATCCAGCGTCTACGCATGAAACCTATGCGGACGTTATCTGGCGTCACTACTGTAACGGTGCTCACGAAACCCTATCCGTGTCCAGGAAACTGCATCTTCTGCCCAACAGAAGAGCGCATGCCAAAATCCTATCTTTCGGATGAACCCGGCGCAATGCGCGCTCTCCATCATGCCTTTGAGCCCTACGAGCAAACGATCGCTAGAATCGAGGCGCTGGAAGCGATAGGTCACCCAACGGAGAAAATTGAGCTCCTGATCCTCGGTGCGACTTGGAGTGCCTATCCGTTTGACTATCAGAAGTGGTTCATCCAGCGCTGCCTGGATGCCATGAACGGCTTCGACTCACCGGATCTGCATGAGGCGCAGCAAGCTAATGAAGGAGCGGTCCATAAGAACGTCGGCCTGGTGATTGAAACCCGTCCAGACCTTATCAACCATCGCGAGATCGCTCGCTTGCGAGAGCTCGGAGTGACCAAGGTGCAGATGGGGGTCCAAAGCCTCGATGATAAGCTATTAACGTTGAACGAACGCGGGCATACGGTCGCTCAATCCCGGGAGGCCATGGGGTTATTGCGAGCCGCGGGCTTTAAAATCGTGCTGCACTGGATGCCCAATTTACTGGGGGCGACGCTTGCATCAGATCGCCGTGATTTCACACACTTGTGGGATGATCCGGATTTGCGACCTGATGAAATCAAGATCTATCCCTGCCAGTTGCTAGAGAACACCGAGCTCTATGAATTCTGGAAGCGTGGGGAATACAAACCCTATACGACCGAGGAATTGATTGAACTCATTGCCGATCTGAAACCCGGCATCCCCCGCTACTGCCGCGTCAATCGCATCATTCGCGACATCCCCTCGACACATATCGTTGCCGGGAATAAACGAACCAGTTTGCGTCAGGATGTCCAGCAAGAGTTGAAGCGACGCGAATCTCACTGTTCGTGCATCCGCTGCCGCGAGGTGCGAGGCAAGGAAATCGATCCTGCAAGCCTTGAGTTTATAACATTAACGTACCAGGCAGGCGGCGCGCAGGAGCATTTTCTCTCGTTTTCAACGCCAGAGGATGAGCTAGCCGGCTATCTACGCCTTTCCCTTCCTGAACCCGGGTCGCCGGACACAGAACTGGACGATCTAAAGGGTGCGGCGATCGTTCGCGAAGTGCACGTATACGGGCAATCTCTGGAGTTAGGCACCACGATGGAAGGTGCAGCCCAGCACGCTGGTTTGGGTTCGGATCTTATGAAGGAAGCAGAAACCATCGCTGTTAAAGCAGGGTATCAGAGGGTTGCGGTCATCGCTGCCCTTGGAACCCGCGGCTACTACCGCAAGCTAGGGTATACCCTCGGCGAGACGTATATGCTGAAGGATGTGTAACTACGCAGCTATGTTTTGAAGACCGCTGGCGTTGGGCGAGATTCTTCATTGTTTTAAATTGGCTGATGATCGCCCCCAATGTGCCGGGTTTCCAATTCGAAATTGTAGAGACGCCCTGGTCTTTACGTTGATCGCCCGTTCCGATGGTAGAGACGTTGCATGCAACGTCTCTCTTTTGTCAGGACGATCAACGCGTACTCCCCATTGCTCCATTCGTAAATCCGATAGACCTCGCTGCGCCGGCAATCAACGACTGCA
>DAOUTT010000236.1 GCA_030668545.1 Anaerolineales bacterium
CCGGCCGCGATTAAATACATACTCGACGGCAATGCCAAACCCACCAGCAGCGGAAAAATCCACTTCCGCAAAGATGGCCCTGCTTGCTCTGTTTGATCGTCAGGTATTTGTAGAAAGAGGCTGCGAACGCCCATGACCGCTAGTAAAGCCAAAGGGATGGTTAGATGGGCTGTAAAGCGTCGCTGAAGCAGCGTTGGTATATATACAAGCCCAAACACGCCTACAACCCATGTTGCGGCCATGATGCCAAGGCGATCGCGTTTAATCCAAACATGCCTTATCCCCAGCACCGCCAGTGGTCCAAGCACGCCTAACCCAAGCAGATAATACACAGGAGGAGGTGACAACAGGACCATCTGTACGCGGAATTGCTCCCAATATTGATCTGAGGAGAAAGCCAAATCATTGTAGATGATTAGAGGGAGTTGGATCATCAAGAGCAGCAAACCGGAGATCACGATGCCCCGGTCTAGTCTGCGATTAGCGCGCCAATGACCCAGGGCAACCCCTGCCACTGCCAAGTCTGCAATGATGATTGAAAAAGGGTGAAAAGCAATCAATACAAGGCTGGCCGTAGCAGCCAGGATCCAATGAACCAACCGCCGGTCGGTTAGGAAATGGTCAAATGCCATGATTATGATTAGGATCAGTATGATAACCGCTGAAAAATGGGGAAACGTCACCAGGCTAAAGAATTCATATAAGTCGATGAGCCAGAAGTCGATCGGCGAGATTTGTGCTGTCGGCTGCCAATTGAACACCAACATTATCCAACCAAATCCGGAACCGGTGGCTGCCAGCAGAAAGCTTGCTCTCCGTGCAGGGATTTCGGGAAAGACAGCAGTTAGAAACCGAAAGATCATTACCAGCGCTAACAGCCCAAACAACAAGCGGGCTGCGTGGTAGGCGAAGGTTGGCTCCAATCTCATTGCGCCAGTCAGTCGTCCGAGGAGTAAATAAAATCCTTTTACTGCTATCTCTGATCCTTGCTCTGTAGAAAACATAAACCTGTACGTCAGATGCCCCTGCGCACCCTGCACCATTGTCGCCTTGTGTACTTCAAAATCCTGTCGATCATAAACCACGCCTGCAAAGTTCTGGGCAGGGGTTTGGGCAAGGTACCCGACGTATATCGGAATGAATGTAAGCCCAAGGATCACCGAAGCTGTAACGAAGAACCAGCGCCAATCATCGAATTGGACGGTGGTTTGCATTGTCCTCTTTATCATCCCAAGCTTGTTTTTCGATTGATGTTTGATGGTCTTTGCGGTCTGCATTATGGGATCCAGGCGACTGTGCTGGCAGGTTCGAAATTGAAGGTGATATCCAAACGTTTAGCTTCGTGCGTGAATGGGTCTTCGGAGACCTCCCATAAAGATGATAGCCCCAGCGCTGCTTCCAATGTGGAGATATTCATGATTGAAGCCGGAAGCAGAGCTTCCGCACTTCACAAAAGATAACGGCTCAGGAATTCATTCAAGGCTGTGAATGACCAACCCGCTGCGCAATTTTGGCTCAAACCATGTTGTTTTCGGAGGCATGATGTTCCCGGTATCGGCGATGCTGATCAATTGCTGCATGGATACCGGATAAAGGGCGAAAGCCACAACCATCTCCCCGCTATCTACCCTTCTTTGCAGTTCTCCCAACCCCCTCATGCCGCCGACAAAGTCGATCCGTTTCGAGGTCCTCAGGTCCATGATATTCAGAATGGGTTCCAACACTGATTTTGAGAGTATCGTGACATCCAAAACGCCGATGGGATCGTTGTCGTCATACGAACCTTCATTGGCGATTAACTCATACCACTTTCCCTGCAGATACATGCCGAAGGTATGCAGACTTTGCGGCTTGAAGGGCTCGCCCCCCTTCTCCTTTACCGCAAACACTTCACCGAGTCGCCCCAGGAACTCCTCGGGTGTCAAGTCATTCAGGTCCATCACCACCCGGTTGTAGTCCAGGATGCGCAGCTGATCGTCCGGAAAGTGCACTGCCAGGAAGTAGTTGTACTCCTCGTCCCCGGTATGATCCGGGTTGTCCTTCTTTTTCTCGTTACCCACCAGCGCGGCTGCAGCCGTGCGATGGTGCCCGTCGGCAACGTAGGTTGCTGGAAGCTCGTTGAATAACTCGATCAAACGCTGGATCTTACTCTTGTCGGTTATTACCCAGAAATGGTGGCCGATGCCATCAACACTTGTGAAATCATATTCGGGGTCCTGTTTCTCCACGATGTCCTTGATGATTTCGTCAATATCGGGAACGGCGGGGTAAGCAAAAAAGACAGGCTCTATGTTCGCATTTGTAATACGAACGTGCTTCATTCGATCTTCTTCTTTGTCGGGGCGCGTTAATTCGTGCTTCTTGATGATCCCGTTCATATAGTCCTCTACACCTGCACAACCGACCAAACCGTATTGCCTGCGCCCATCCATGGTTTGTGCGTAGATGTAGAGGTACTCTTCACCGTCCTGCTCTAAATACCCTTTCTCTCTAAACGACGCGAAGTTCTCCTTCGCCTTGTCATAAACCGCCTGGATATGTATGTCGGTTCCCGGGTCGAAGTCGATTTCGGGTTTCGTGATGTGCAGCAGCGAATGAGGATTTGCTTCCTCCCTGGCTTCTTCCGAGTTCAGCACATCATACGGACGGCAAGCCAGTTCCTCCACAATGTCCACCGGCGGGCGTATTCCCCGGAAAGCTTTCAATATCGCCATAGCTCTAATCCCTCACAGATGATCTAAGTATCGAAACTACTCAGGGGCTTTGCGGCATTATCTGAGAAGTGGAGCGACGAAGAATCTCATCCAACACTGTGATCCCAAAGGGAAAAACCGAGATTCTTCGCTCCCTAAGGTCGCTCAGAATGACATACCTAAGTATTTAATGCCTTCGTTTCTTTCATTCCCAACGCCTGAGAAAAACGAGGGCTCCCCTGATGCATCCAATTTGCACCGGCAATTTGCCGTTTTGAACGATGCCGCCGGGCTATTTATTAACCTGGAATGTATTATCACCGTCTTCCAGAAAATTCTTTATTTGCGTCATCGCGGCAGCGCCGGCATTGATATTCGCCTCGGCAGTCTGGGCGCCCATTTTCTTCGGCGTGAAGAAAAACCTGCCCGGGTATTTTTCTGCAATTTCGTCTTTGCAATCGGGAGCGATATCGGAGATATAGGAAAAGTCTTCCCGATCTGCAAACACTCTTAACAGGTCGTCTTCGTGGACGACTTCTTTACGGGCGGTGTTGACCAAAACAGCAGGTTCGGGCATTTTGGTCAGGAGTTCATAATTGATGGAGGCTTTTGTTTCGGCGGTTGCCGGGATATTCAAGGAGACAAAGTTGCAGGTGCTGTAGAGTTCTTCCACGGAATCTACGCAGACAACGTCGTCGCCTTCAATAACATCTTTGGGGATGAATGGATCGAAAGCGAAAATATCCATCCCGAAGCCTTTGGCAATACCGGCAATCAATTTACCCACGTTGCCGTACGCATGCAGGCCAAGTATTTTGCCTTTTAACTCTGTGCCTGCTTTACCGTTAAAGCCATTCCTCATCAAATAAACCATCATCCCCAGCGCAAGCTCGGCGACGGCGTTTGAGTTCTGGCCCGGCGTATTCATGGCCACGATGCCCTTTTCTGTGGCTGCTTCCAGGTCGATATTGTCATAGCCCGCGCCGGCGCGGACGATGATCTTCAGATTTTTCGCCGCTTCGATGACTTCTCGGGTGGCCTTATCGCTTCTTATGATCAGAGCGTCTACGTCGGCGACGGCGTCCATAAACTCTCCCTGATCCGCATACTTCTCAAGAAGAACGAATTCGTAGCCGGCATCACTGGCGATCTTCTCGATTTGTTCAACGGCCTCAGGAATGAACGGTTTTACGGTAGCAACAAGAATTTTCGTCATGTCAATGTCCTTTTAATCTTGATACGAAAACCAGGGAGTATGCTCCCTGGCTTTCGCGTTGCACTAATGCTCTGCTTCAAATTCCTGCATGCTGTCCACCAAGGCCTGCACGCTCTCGATGGGCAAGGCGTTGTAGCAGGAAGCGCGGAACCCGCCCACAGACCGATGACCCTTAATACCGATCATGCCTTTGCCGGCAGCGAACTCCAGGAATGCGCCTTCGAGGTCCTTGTACTCCTCATTCATAACGAAGCATATATTCATCCTCGAACGATCTTCTCTCGCGACTGTGCCTAC
>DAOUTT010000268.1 GCA_030668545.1 Anaerolineales bacterium
CCTCATAGAGCAGAAGCCTTTGCCATGCCGATACGAGGATGACGCCCAGCATGACCACCAGGCCCGTGCTCAAACCGTTGAACCAGGATCGCTGTCGGCTCTCTCCCCGCTTCCCAAAATATCCCAGCGCCATAATTAAACCCATGCCCAGGAAAGCTACCCACACCAGCTCGCCGAAGCCATTCCGGGCGTAGTCGGCGTAGGTGTAGCCGGCGGCGGTGATATTGGCCTCCCCGCCGAACAGGTAGCGAAACTGTACGCCCACGAAGAGGGCGAAAAGCAGATCGACCGCGCCGAGCACGATCATCGACTCGAGGAAGCCGACAAAGGGTTTCAATAGCGGCTTATCCTCGCCCTGCAGCGTGCGTTTACCGGGGTCGAGCAGCGCGACCACTAGCGCTCCGAGCATGAAGATCGCGCTCAGGACAATGACCACCCCGCGCCCGACATACTCGAGCAGCTTCTCTATGTTCAGCCAGCGCAGCGCCTCTTCAACCAGATCGCCGAAGACAAAGTCCGCCGCCGCCAATAAGGCTGTGAAGATAGCCAGCACAGGCAGCGCAAGCAGCACGCCGCGCAGAATGGCCCACCCACGACTGCGGCCGCCGCGCTCGCCAGCAGCACGCCGCCAGGCTTCCGTCATCGTCGCCCAGGGGCGAAAGAGCGCTTCGAGCGGTGGAAGGATCACTGCAATGACGAAATCCAGCCAGCCGAAATCGATCAATCGACCGGTGCGGAAGACGCGCACCCACAGCGCGAAGAGCATCCACGTTCCGACTACGCTCAGGAATACCGTCAGCGGCTCCAGGCGCATCGCCGCCATCGCACTCAGAAAGAGAATCGGGATGACGAGCAGCCATTCCCAGCGGCTGGGTTTGACCCCTTCCAGACGGGCGGTTATAAACAACGCCGCCGCGCTGAGCGCGGCCCAGATCGGGAAGTTGATCCCCAGCGGGTGACTGTAAAAGAGGATCTCCACTCCCAGGCCCAGCAAGAGCGCAATGGATGTCACTTCGAGCGCCCGCTTCACCTTGCGGCTGAAATCCGGCGTTTCCTTTGGTTCGTTGTTGGTTTGAATGTCCGTCTCGGTCATCGAGGCCTCCTATGGGTCTCTCGCCCAGATCGGGGCACGTTTTGGCAGGTTGTAGCATAACCTCTTTGCCATACGTCCGCTGGACGAATTCCCCACGATCGTCCGATAAAACGCCTCTCAAAGTCTACTCAAAAACTCTCAAGTAATGTGTCGAAAGCTATCAGGAGCTATCAATAGCGCTCGGACAACATAACCAAGCGATTTCGCCCCTCATCCATAGAATATATTATATAATTATATACTGATATGTTTATAGGAGAAGAATCTATGCTGCTCACTGCGCAGACCAACGCCATCTCGCTCAAGGCGAAATTATTCCGGGGCTTTTCCGATCCATCGCGCTTATCGATCCTCGAATGCCTGCTCGATGGACCCAGGAATGTGTCCGAAATTGTGGCCGCTACCGACCTCTCCCAACCGAACGCTTCCAATCACCTGGCATGTCTCCGAGACTGCGGCCTCGTAACCGCAGCCCAGGAGGGCCGCTACGTCTATTATCGCCTCAGCGATGACCGCGTCGCCAACCTGCTCACGCTTGCGGATGAGGTGCTCGCCGAAGTTGCCCGAGGGGTCTACGAATGCACCCGGGTATCCCAAACATGAGCGAAAAAGATTCAGCTCAGTTACATATATTCGAGGTTCCCGTTGGCGGGATGGATTGTGCCGAGTGCAGCAAACACGTCCAAACTGCGCTTGAATCAATCCCCGGCGTATGCTCCACTACGGTCTACCTCGCCGCTGAAAAAGCCGTAATTAGCGCCGATCCTTCACGGGTCGACGAGGATCGTATCCGCGCCGCCATCCAGAGCGCTGGATATACCGTTCCGGACGCCCTCGTTCCCGCAGAACAGAGTTCAACCGAGGAACTCGGCAGACGTATCAAAATCGCCTATGGACTCATCGTGGTTGTAGTTCTAGCTATCGCCATCTTCGGGGAGTGGATGGGGGTCCTGGATCGCCTGAATGCAATGGTGCATCCGCTTCTCGGCGCCGCCATTGTTGCCATCGCCGGGTGGCCCGTCCTTCGCAAAGTATTCCACGCTCTGAGCCAGAAGACGATCATCGCTCAGACCGTGATGTCGCTCGGGGTTTTTGGCGCATTGATCATTGGAGAATGGATCACTGCGCTCATCATCGTTTTCTTCATGCGCGTTGGCGACGCCATCGAGAGCTACACGACAAACCGGGCCCGGAGCTCGCTGAAGAATTTAACTGCGATGATCCCGAGGACTGCGTGCGTTATGAAGGAGGGGATAGAAGATGTTGTACCTATTGAGGACGTCCATGTGGGCGACATCGTCCTCATACGCCCCGGAGAGACGGTCCCTGTCGACGGGGTTGTGCGCTCCGGCCAGGCTGCCGTGGACCAATCCTCCGTCACAGGCGAATCGCTTCCGGTCGACGTTTATCAAGGCAGCCATGTGTACGCGGCCACGATTGTCCGCCAGGGAAGCGTGCAGGTGAGGACGACCAGGGTTGGGGGTGACACAACCTTCGGTCACGTTGTCCGCATGGTCGAGGAGGCGGAAGCGAACCGGTCTGAGATTCAAACTTTTGCGGACAAGTTCTCCGGCTATTTTCTGCCTCTGGTGCTGCTCGCCGCTGCGCTGACTTACATCTTCAGCGGTGATCCCCTGGCCACCGTCGCCGTGCTCGTGGTCTCGTGCTCCTGTGCCATTGCTTTGGCGACACCCATCGCCATGCTCGCCTCTGTCGGCGCGGCTGCCAAACATGGGCTGCTCATCAAGGGCGGCAAGTACATCGAGGCGCTGGCGCGGGCGGATGTCCTGCTCATCGATAAGACCGGCACGGTTACGTTCGGAGAGCCGCGCATCACCGACATCCTGCCGATAAACGGCTACACCGCTGATGAACTTCTACGGATGACCGCGTCGGTCGAGGCTTACTCTGAGCATGCGTTGGCGGAAGCCGTCATCCGTACAGCGCGAGAAAAACACATCGACCTTGAAGAGATCACTGATTTTTCCTCAACCCCCGGTCAGGGCATTCAGGCGAACTACCAGGGCTCGACCGTCCGCGTGGGCAATGAGCGCTTCATCGCCCGCGAGAGTGACCTTTCCAGCTTGGAATCCCTTGAAACTCCGGGGAAAACAAGGCTTCTTGTGAGCCGTGATGGCCTCCTGGTTGGTGTCCTGGCCGCAGCGGATACGATGCGCCCGGAGGTCCCTGAAGCCCTGGGTGCGCTAAAAGATCTGGGTGTTGAGCAGATGATGCTGCTCACCGGGGACAATCAAGAGACGGCGGATTCGTTAGCGGCGCAATTGAATATCCCCTATCGGGCGAACATGCTGCCCGAGGACAAGATTAAGATTGTGGAAGAGTACCAATCCAAAGGGCATTACGTCGTCATGGTGGGCGATGGTGTGAACGACGCCCCCGCGCTCGCCAAAGCAGACGTGGGCATCGCCATGGGCGTCGCCGGCTCTGATATCGCCATCGAAACCGCCCACATCGCCTTGATGCGTGAGGACTGGTCGCTCATCCCGCAGTTGTTCGAAATCGCCCACCGAACCATGGGCGTCGTTAAAATGAACCTCGCCTTCACCGGAGTGTTTAACCTGCTTGGGATCACGCTCGCTGCCGTCGGCATCCTGCCCCCAGTGTTAGCTGCAGCCGCACAATCGATCCCCGACATCGCC
>DAOUTT010000296.1 GCA_030668545.1 Anaerolineales bacterium
CCAAAAGTGCCCTTGTGAGCGTTCCGCGGTCTTTCTGGCAACCATGCCCTAACGCCCTCGAGCGTGGCGAAGTCGCGATCTATCGATGCGATCTCTTTTTGTGAAGGGGGTATCCCAATATCCCCTACCACGATTTCACCGACATACTCAGCTCCCGGGAAACGCAGAAGCCCCGGCTTGGCTGCAGCGAGCGTGACGGTTAAATCGGCGACTAGACTCTCGTCTGCAATTTCACCCGTGTCACAATCTACGCCCGACGGGCAATCCACAGCGACGATATAGGGTATCGAAACGCGCTCTCCTAGCATTTTATTGACGAATGCTAGAATTTTCTTTGCGTCACCTTTAATTGGAGGTTTGAAGCCGGTCCCGAAAACAGAGTCGACGAGCAGATCTGTGGAAACGATCAAATCTTTGAGCACTTTGTGCCGCTTGTCGTTATCTGCAATTGTGACCGGACATCCATGCCGGATAATGCGATGAAGGTTCTCGTCCTCTTCAACCCGCTCTTTTGTGAGATAGACCGACACCTTCGCTCCTGCCTCTTGTAGATAATGCCCAACAACGAGCCCATCTCCACCGTTGTTCCCTGGCCCAACCAGGATCGTCACACTCCATCTTTCTGATTCAGGCCAATATTCAAGAATCGCATCGGCGATAGATTTACCCGCGTTTTCCATCATCATGTCATACGTCAACCCAGAAGCATCAGCTGCCTGTTCAATCGCACGCATTTGCTCAACCGTAACAACTTTTTTCAATGGAATACATCCCTTCTTTACTGCAAGGAAAGCTCATCGTAAAGGCTATCCAATCCTAACTCCCGCACCTTCTTCTTTGTCGGCATTCCTGTGTCTGAATCCCATCCACGATCCTCGTAGTAGGCAAGTAACATCTCTTCAAAAGGAGGGACATAACCAGCAGCACCGCCCTCTGCAAGTGGAACTTTCAAGCTCTCTGGCAGCGAGTCATCTATTCCAGCAGGGCTGAGGCGGTGGTTGATCATCCGCTTGAGATTCCAGGATCGCTCACCGAGAAGGAGTAAATCGTCTAAGGTATATTCATATCCAGTTGCAAACTGTATCAACTTGCAGGTGTCGCTTGGTGGTACATTTGCAAAGATGCACATCACGAGAGCGTTGATAACGGATGTCCAATTCTGATGGCGGATGATGTTCTTGACCTTCTCCGCTCCCGCCTGGCGATTGAAGAAGTTTATGCCGATCGCCTCAATCGTCTGCCCGAGTTCGACCAGGTAGTATGGCCCCTGATTATGGCAAGCACCTCGAGGAGAGGTGGCATAAACAAGACCCACCCCTGAAGCACCACGTGGCTCATGATAAGGCGCTTCCAATCCTTTCACTTCAACCGCAGAATTCGGTGAGTCAAAATTCTCCCCTAGAGCCCTTGCCCCTTTTGCTATGATCTCCCCCAAACCTTCCCGCAGCGCCGTTTGATGAACGAGTTTCTCGACAACAGCGTGATCCCCCCACCGGAATTCATCGCCGCCGAAGTCGTTTGAAGATATTAATCCATCCTCGAATAATTTGAAAACTAAGCCAATCGTGTTAGAGAGCGAGATCGTATCCATTCCATAGCGATCACAGATCTCCCCCATTCTCGTAATGAACGAAAGGTCCGTAATCCCGAGATTCGGTCCGAAACCGACTGTCGTCTCATATTCAGGACCCTTGCGTTCAATACCGTCCTTCAATTGAACTTTTCTGCCACACGCGATCACACAACCATGACAAGCGCTGATGCCGCTTAATATCGTCTCGGTTATCTCTGACCCGGATATATTTTCAGTGCCGTCCAATGAGCCTGATGAAAAGTATTTCTTAGGCATTAAGCCAAAATAATCGAATAAACCACTTGAGCTGGAAGTGCCAAAGTCCCGCATACTCACACTTACGAGATCATCCTTAAGCTCACCATTTACTCGAGTCCTGATGGCTGCATATTCACTCGGATTATCAAGATGGATCGCGCCCCGACCCCGCACAGCGATCGCCTTCAAGTTCTTCGAACCCATAACGGCGCCTAATCCCGTTCGGCCCGCCACCCTTCCATGATCGCAGAGTATCAGGGCGAAGGGGATTTGCTGTTCCCCGGCGAGTCCAATGCATGCCACTCGTGTTGACGGTTGATCTAGCTCTGCCTTGATTGTTTCCTGCGTTTGGTACGTATCTGCTGTTCCCCATAGGTGTGCAGCAGAACGAAGCTCTACCTGGCTACCCTGGATACTTAAGTAAACTGGGGCTGCGGATCGACCGCGAACGATCAAGACATCAACCCCCGCTTTACGCAGCTCTGTTCCGAAGAACCCACCACTATTGGATTCAGCCCAGATCTCTGTCAAGGGTGACTTGCCGCAAATCACAGAGCGTGCCACAGCGGGTCCGCTCGTACCCGTCAGTGGACCGGTTACGAAAGCAAGAGGGGCTTCAGGGCTCAACGGATCGAGGTCTGATGACAACTCAGGGTATAGTAAATACGCGCCTAGACCGCTCCCGCCGAGATACTTTTGCATAACATCATTTTTGATAATCCCAACAGAATTTGAACCAGTAGAAAGATCAATCGTTAAGGAATGGAATTCGCTCATTGCTTGGGTTTGTTCTTGATCTGTCTTTTACAAAATCGTATGTACATTAAGCTGTACTCCATTCTTGCAGATTCACGTCTTGCAGATGACCTAATTCTTTGCAGCAATCCCGCTCATTGCGTACTCTGCCATCGCCGTTATCGTCAAGGTTGGGTTAAGCCCAGGGTTAGCCTGGATGATTGAACCATCGACGATGTACAAGCCCGGGTAGTTAAACACCTCAAGCTCTTTATTGACCACGCCTTCCGCGTCGCTGTTCCCCATCAGACACCCCCCGAGAATATGTGCGGTCATCGATGCATTCAGCGCACCTTCAACAATATTCCCCATTGGCAGGCCATCAATCTCCTCAGCCATCGCCCGGACTACCTGATGACCTATTGGAATTTCCGTAGGCACCTGTTTCTCCGACCCTCGATCTGATGTCAGCCCCAAACGGAATAAGGTGTGTAGACTGCGGCCCAGTTTCACACGCATGAGATTGTCCTCGGTTTGCATAAGGAGGATTCCAAAAGTGCGCCGCCCCCAGGAAGGGTCGAACTTCGACTTAATAAAGGACCAGGGATGGCGGAGAATGTCGAGCAGGAGCAGCCACAATCGGTAGGCAACGCCAGCCTCACCGGCATCGATCATCGGCGCACCCAATAAGCGATACATGAATGACGAGCCTTCTTGAAATCGAAAGGGCTCGATATGGGTAACGTCGTCAGCATGGAAAACAGTGCTTATTGCAATACCCTCCGTATGATTGCTGGCCGGATCCAGATCGGTAACGCCCAGGAGCGCTTCGCTGTTTGTCC
>DAOUTT010000063.1 GCA_030668545.1 Anaerolineales bacterium
GCAGGTAGCTTTGGAGAACCTGCATGATGTGCGTTGGATCCTCTCCCCATCGCGGGAGACCGATGTCGATCTCACCGACCCCGCGCACCCCATAGCGTTCAATGAAAATGGCGACGCTTTCCTGAACCCGAGAGGGAAGAATCTCCTGCAGGTATTGGGAGGCCAGATCTGAGGCAGATATTTCTTGGAACAACTTAGAAGAATTTGAAGCTGCGGCAATGGTCTGCGCGACTCGCCACAGCGCCAGATCCATTTCTGTTGTGACGTTGTGGGGTAGGCCGCGGGAGATTTCGAGGTATGACAGTGCGAAAGCGGGGTTTCCCGACGCTTCAGCCGCTTGGGCACTGAAGCGCCGCATGATACCAAAGAAAGGTACCATTCCAGCGATTATTGGGGTGACGCCCTGGGGGATGACCACATCAGGGAAAATGTCGCGGGCATCATGTAGTAATTTCAGCCGTTGAGAGAAGGCGTCTCCGGTGTCTCCGGACGCTGCGCTGTGGGTTTTGGCTTGATGGACCGTCTCGTCCATGAGCCGGGTTATCCGTTCACGTTCTCGTTCAGGAGACCGCCAGAGCTTGATAACGCGCCTCATTGTAGGTAGAAAGAATCCGGCCAATCGCCG
The DNA here is from genome assembly GCA_030668545.1 of Anaerolineales bacterium. Lineage (GTDB taxonomy): Bacteria > Chloroflexota > Anaerolineae > Anaerolineales > E44-bin32 > E44-bin32. The sequence goes on from DAOUTT010000063.1 coordinate 626, forward strand.
GAACGTACTGAAGCGGATACCACCGCGCCCTACAGCTAGACGGGGATCGTCGAGAAGGAGATCAATGGTCTGAGCAGCTCCCGGAGCAATAGCTGGCAGGGTACCCCCAAGGATTTTTCGGCCGATTGAATTACGCAGTAGTGGTGTTGTGTTGACCCATAACCTCTCACCCGCGGAGAAGAGTACTCCCTGAGTTTCCTGTGTGAGGTCAAATTTGAAAATTTTGGCCCCTCCGGCGAAGACAAGCTTCATGACGTCCTGTCCTAAAGGAGTGATCGGGGCGAGTAGACCCTGAATGACTGCGAAGGAGATAAACACGCGCAGCGGGTCGGTGGGGACATCGGGGATAGGGTAGAGTGAGGTGATGGGCCGGGACTGAAGCAGATGGAGTTGGCCCTCGCTCCAGGCCCATTCGATGTCCTGCGGGGAGTGATACAACACGGTGACGCGCTGACCCAATTCAGTCAACTGCAATATAGCGTCGTCGGGGAGGGCTTGTTGTTCGGCGGTATCGGCATCCTCGGTGACGACCCCGCCCCCAGCCACGCCGCGGATTGTCAGGGCTTTTCCCCCTATGGTTTTGTTGATGATTTCTCCAGAGTCGGTGTCGACGACATAATGATCGGGCTCCACGAGCCCACCAACAAGAGCCTCTCCCAACCCGAGGGTGGCGTCGATTGCGGTTTCTGGTCGTTTCCCGGTCAGTGGGTTTGCGGTGAAGAGAACCCCGGAAGCCTCGGACTGCACCATGATCTGCACAATCACGGAAAGTGCCACATCCTCATGGGGAATACTGTTACGTGATCGATAACTGATGGCTCGCGCCGTCCATAGGCTGCTCCAACAATTAACGATCGATTCGAACAGCATTTGCTCGCCGACGATATTGAGGAAAGTTTCCTGTTGACCGGCGAACGACATTTCGGGCAGGTCTTCTGCAGTAGCTGAGGAGCGCACGGCTACTGGGCCGCCACCCAGGTCTGCGTATGCGCGCCGGATGCTGGAAGTCCATCCTGCGTCCGCCTTTTCGACGAGGAACCACGCTCGTATCTCCGCGGAGGCTTCTTGAGAGGCCACGGGTTCATCAAAAGGCAAGTTGGCCAGGCGGGATAAAATCCGTTCCTTTAAGTCGTTTGCGGCCACATAATCAAGATAGGCCGCGGTCGGGATCAAAAAGCCATCCGGAACGGGAAAGCCAGCGCAAGCTAATCTGGCGAGGCTGGCACCCTTCCCGCCAACGGTTTCCAAAGTTGCATCTTTAGAATGCAGTGGAAGGATTCGTGGTTGGGTCATGGTTTGTCAGTTTCAACGCATTTCATTCGCCGTTTCCTTCAGGATTTCAATCACGCGCTCGGCGAGATCTTCATCGGTTGAACCGAGGCCGCAGCTTGGGGTAAGAAGGCCGTCGGATAGAAGGGCTTCGCTGATGACGAAACCCTTGGCTGACGCTCGCGTTGTTAAGGATTTGATACCCGTCCGCAGGCGTTCTGCCATCTCCGCAGGTGTTGCGCTCCAGATATCCTCTTGATTGGGGATGCTCCCCCAGGCGATCCGCCCGCCGCGCGCCAGGAAGTCTGTTAGTTCTTGTGGGTAGAGAGCGAGGTTATCGAGATACCCGTAGGCGTCGAGGTTGAGGATGTCGACCTGTGTCTTGAGTAAAACCGACCAATCCGTGTTGGCGCAGCAATGTACACCGGCAAGAGCGCCTTCGGCATGGATGGCGTCGAAAACCTCGTCCAGCATTTGAACGACAGCCTCGCGGCTGAGGCTGATAAAGGCGGATCCGAAGGAGGCCATATAAGGCTCATCGACGAAGATGATGATGTTGGGGCGCACCTCTTTTAATCGGCGGATCTGCCAACGCGCGTTCATCGCGCTGTTCTTAACGATTGCATCCGCCAACAACTCGTTGTAGAGGCTGGCGCGCAAATCCTGGTCGGTCACCGTCAGGCCGAAGCTGATGGGGCCGGTCACCTGCCCCTTCACCCATTCCCCGGTCGTGTTTTTGAGCACATCGAGCATCGCATAGAATCCCTGCGCGTTCTCCTGCGGAAGCGCAAAGGCTTCCATGTCCTCGGCTAGATAGGACTCATAGAACGGAGTCAGGGAGATGGCGAGGTCATCCTGGGTGTTGAAGTAGATTTTTTCAGCAGCGTCATCAATAACCAATGCCGGAAGGGGGGCGCTGTATTGAACGTACATATTCTCCCGGAACGACCGGCGCGTGAGTTGAGGCCAGGCGGGGACGTCCAATTCCGCCAGGCGCTCGCACAAGCTGGCGCATGCCTGATGGGGAAAGCTGCCGATGGCGGTTGTGGCGAATGGGGGAAGACCTTGCATGGGTGACACCCTCCGAGTTGGCGGATTTGATAATTTCTTTTAATTAATAGCGGCCGGTCTAAGCGAGGCCATCATTGTCGCCACTCATTATCACTTGGGCGGTTCGAATCATCAAGGTCATTCTTGGGCAGGAGTTCTATCTGGGGAACCTTGGCGTACGGATTTTGTACGCGGATTGACGATGGGACTTGACAACTTCGCAAACAAGATATATTCTAGTACTAGAATATAAAGAGGCCAAATGACCAACGCAGAGCTTGCCATTCTCTCCCTGATTGCTGAGAAGGACCGCCATGGTTATGAGATCGAGTCCCTGATTGAGGAGCGCGGTATGCGTGAGTGGACCGAGATCGGTTTCTCGTCGATCTATTACATTCTGAAGAAGCTCGAGAAGAAGCAATGGATTAAGGGCAAGGTAGTACGCCAGGCAGGACCCGGACGTTCGCGGGTTGTTTATCACATCTCCGCCGCGGGTCGGAAAGCATTGCGCGCAAGTACGCTAGAAGCGCTTTCGGTACCCCATAGCGCCTCATCGCCTATGCAGTTGGGCTTAGCTAACCTCCCGGCAGTCTCGAAGGCTGAGGCGCTCGCAGCCCTGCGCCAGCAGAGCGAAGGACTCGCCGAACACAGGGGACGTATCCAGGCCAGGTGGGAATCACAGAAAAATCTACCCTTCTTTGTAGATGCCATGTTCGATCTAGCGCTCACAAAAATCACCGCTGAGTTTAATTGGCTAGACCGATTCATCGACCAACTGGAGCATAAGTATGACGAAAATTGACTTTAAAAAGGAATGGAAACACCTATACAGCCCTCCGAAAACGAAATTCACGATCGTTGACGCCCCAAAAATGCAGTTCCTGATGGTGGATGGTCACGGCGATCCCAACACGGCCCAGGAATACCAGGATGCTATCGAAGCGCTGTATGGTGTAGCCTACAAAATGAAGTTCATCAGTAAGAAGACCCTGCAAAAGGACTATGTCGTTCCCCCGCTGGAAGGGCTCTGGTGGGCGGAAGACATGGAAACCTTCAGCACCGCGCGTGACAAAAGCCAATGGGATTGGACGATGATGATCATGGCCCCAGATTGGATTACGGCGGATATATTCGCGAATGCGGCCGAACAGGTGCGAACAGCCAAGAATCCAGTAGCTTTGGACAAGGTTCGCCTGGAGCATTATCACGAGGGGCTGTCGGTGCAGATCATGCATATAGGATCCTTCGATGACGAAGGTCCTGTATTGGCAGAGATGCACAGCGAGTTCATCCCGGAAAAGGGTTATCTTGAAAACGGCAAACACCATGAGATTTACCTCAGCGATTTCCGCAAGGTATCGCCGGAGAAGCTGAAGACTGTGCTCAGACAGCCAGTGCGTAAAGTGAAGTGAGAAAAAAATACTTCAACCGCACGGGCCGCGCGGGGAAAGCTCTGCTAAAATAACTCCATGGGGACTCTTTACCTGGTTTCTACACCGATTGGAAATTTGGAGGACATCACCCTGCGCGCCTTGCGGATTCTTCGTGAGGTGGACCTCATCGCCGCAGAAGACACGCGCCATACACGCAAACTGCTTAAGCGCTATGAAATCACGACGAAGTTGACCAGCTACCACGAACACAATAAAGAAGCACGCGAGGCATTCCTGTTGGACGTGCTTGAGGAGGGCGATCTGGCCCTGGTCTCCGACGCAGGAACGCCAGGACTTTCAGATCCAGGCTTTGAATTGGTGCATGCGGCATTGGAGCGCGGCTATGATGTCACTCCAATACCGGGCCCTTCTGCGCCAATTGCGGCGCTGGTCGCCTCGGGTCTGCCGACGGATTCATTCATCTTTCTTGGCTATCTTCCCCGAAAGGCGAAGGCTCGTCGGGTATTCATCGAGTCGCTTGCCAATGAGCGGCGCACGCTCGTTCTCTTCGAAGTTCCCCACAGGATTCAGAAGACGCTGGGAGATCTGATTGCGGCCCTTGGCGAGGACAGGCGTGCTGCTTTGGGTCGAGAGTTGACGAAGATGCATGAGGAGATCGTGCGCGGCACGCTTGGCGAGGTGCAGGCGCATACTGCCTCGAGAGAACCGCGCGGGGAGTACACGCTTGTTCTCGGAGGGGCACCCGCGCCGGGTAAATGGACAGAACCAGAAGTGATGGAGGCGATGCGGGCGTGCATCGATTCAGGGTTGAATCGCTCATCGGCTGCGCGTAAAATCGCCGCCGAATCGGGATGGAGCCGGGGGGAAGTTTATCGATTGAGTATGGAGGAAAGATGAATTTAGACGATGTCTCGCGATTCGAGGAATATGATTCCGGGGGGATGCTTGCCGAGATTGATGGGCTACCCGATCAGCTCGAATCGGCCTGGAAACTCGGATGGAAACACCCTCTCGGAGAGATTTCCGGCGTGCGCAAGGTATTAATCGCCGGGATGGGCGGGTCGGCGATCGCCGCCGACCTCCTGGCGGCGTACGCTGCACCGATGGCGACGGTGCCAATAATCGTATGGCGGGATTACGACCTGCCGGCCTTTAGCGCTGACCACGACGCACTTGTGATCACCTGCTCTCATTCGGGAAATACTGAGGAGACGCTTTCCGCTTTCGCCGCGGGGGTAGAATCTGAGACGCAATTGTTAGCGATAACTACCGGTGGCGAGCTCACGAAGCAGGCGAATTCGAATGGCGTTCCCCTATGGCATTTCGATCATGTGGGCCAACCGCGCGCCGCGGTAGGCCACTCTTTCGGTTTGATGCTGGCGCTGATGACACGCCTGGGTTTGATCCCCGACCCCGAAGAAGAATTATCCGCTGCGGTAAGAGAGATGCGTTCTCAACAGGAGGACCTTCGTGCGCAGTCGCCCGTCGTCGAGAATCCTGCTAAACGGATGGCCGGACAGTTTGTAGGACGCTGGCCGACGATTATTGGAGCGGAGATTCTAGCGCCGGTCGCACGCCGCTGGCGGACCCAGATCGGCGAGCTGGCGAAAGCAGCGGCGGGGTTTGAAGCGCTTCCAGAGGCGGATCACAATATGGTTGCCGGCGTATTGCATCCTGAGTCGCTTATTCCAAACACGATGGTTGTCTTCTTGAAAGGGTCTCAAGTGCACGAGCGAAATGTCCTGCGATCGCAGGTCACACGTGAAATCCTGATGGTGGAGGGTTTTGGCACGGACGTCATTGAAGCTCGCGGGGATACAAGGCTGGCGCAGCAGTGGACGGCGCTGCACTTTGGAGACTACACGTCTTATTACCTGGCGATGGCCTACGGCGTCGATCCCACGCCAGTGGATGCGATTGAGGATTTAAAGCGCCGCCTGCGAACATAATCCCGGTTTTGATACCTCAATGACCAGTGCGGGGCAGGATTCATATCCTGCCCCGTTTCATGTTAGAGCCAGACGCCGGGAGAAGGCTCAATTGAAGCCTGGGTAGTCGCGGCGTGTATAATGCCGACATGTTAAACAAGCAGCGGAGACGATTTCCTCTATGGGGCTTTGGCGTACTCGGGTTTGTCCTGGGTGTCGTCTTGGTGGGGGTATTGGCTTCGCCAAAAGTGATTGCCGTGGAGCCCGGCAAGAATGCGACCGAAGTTCCATCCACTACGCCGGTTCGCATTCTCTTCAATTTCCCCATGGACTCACAATCGGTGCAGTCCCATCTGCAGATTCAGCCAGAAAGTATAGGTAAGGTCATTCAGCAGGGGAATCAGATTTCCTTTTCACCACAGGAACCCTGGCCGTTTGGTGAGACGGTAACGATTACGCTTAGAGCCGGGGCTCGCTCGGACCGATTCCTACCACTTCTGTTTGGGGAAACATGGTCCTTCCAGGTCGGGGAGCCGCGTGTTGTCTATCTTTGGCCCGCGACTGAACAAGCGGATCTGTACACTCTTTCGATAGCAGAGGATGGGGAAACTCAACATCTCAGCGAGACAGCTGCGCCCGTTCTTGACTACAATCTGAGCGCGAACGGGGTTCAGATCGTCTATGTAACTGTACGGGATGATCGCGGCAATGACCTTAGACTCTACGACCTCCTCAACGGGGAGGATCGCCTAATCCTGCGGTGTGAACCCGAGGTGCGTTGTAAGGCGCCGAACATCTCGCCTGATGGGGTCTGGCTGGCATATGAACAGGAGTCGCTGTCAGTCGGGGTGGGAGGTGTGGCGGTCATCGCCCGGAGTCGCGTCTGGGTCGTACCTGTAAATGGTGAGGCGGAGCCAACCCCGATGGGTCCCGAAGAACATATCACCGGCAACCCCGGATGGTCTCCAACTGGCTGGCTCACCTATTTTGACACCAGCTTGCAAGCAATTGCGTTGGTTGATATCGCAGAAAACCAGACGGCATCACCTTTTAGCTATCTGCCGAGCAGCCTGGGAGTAGCAGGGGCGTGGTCTCCAGATGGGCTCTATATGGTCTATCCAGAGATTGTCTTCCCCGAAGATGCCCCAGATGATTTTGAGCATACAGAGGGGAGAGTGGAAGGGGAGCCGCTGTTTTACAGCCACCTGTATCGTGTGGAAGCCATTTCGGGTTTGATCGAGGATCTATCTCCCGGGGGTGAATTAATGGTGGAGGATGCATCTCCGGTCTACAGCCCCGATGGAAATTGGATCGCTTTTACGCGACGGTATCTGGACTCTTTGCGCTGGGCACCCGGCCGACAGATCTGGCTGATGCGTGCGGATGGTTCAGAAGCCTATCCACTTACCGACGACTCCACACAACTGCACACTTCTATCGCCTGGAGCCCGGATTCGAAACGGCTTGTCTTTATGCGTCGCAGTGCTTCTGACTTCTCACAGCTGGCAGAGATCGTCTGGCTGGATATCAGCGAGCCGCAATTGAGACCTCTTGTTGAAGGAGGGTTTTTACCAAGATGGATTCCTTGATTCAGATTAATCATCCTGCGCCTGACTTCGAACTGCCCGATCTCATGGGCGCTCCGCACCGTTTAACAGGTGTTCAAGGGAGGATGCTGGTACTTAATTTTTGGTCATCAGAATGTCCCTGGGCACAGCGAGGCGATGAAATTCTGGCGGAGCTGAAGCTGGCATGGGGAGATCGGGTCGAACTATGGTCCATCGCTTCCAACGCCAACGAGAAGGATGAGCAACTGGCGCTCGCAGCTGCGGCAAGAGAGCCAGGGCTTGTATTAAGGGACGCCGAGCATGTGGTCGCCGATCTTTATGGTGCGGTGACGACGCCGCATTTCTTCGTCATCGATGAAAAAGGCGTTCTTCGCTACCGCGGGGCGCCAGATGACACATCGTTCCGTCAACGCGAACCGACAGTGCACTACCTCAACGATGCGGTGGAAGCGTTGCTGAACGGTCGCGAGCCCGATCCGGCAGAAACAGCTGGATACGGCTGTACAATTGTGCGCCACGCTCTTTAGATGCGCACCCCGCCCGGGATGGACTCTCCGGAGCAGGTATCAGATCCACGCACTAAGCTGATCTCTTTTTCACCCAGGGAGCGACATTTTCCTGCTGGGTGAATTATGCTTTTCCCATGCTATAATCTTGTCGCCGCTTGGATCGGGCCACGACCGAGACGGCTGGGCGCCACCAATTTAACCGTCCCGCCCCAACGGCCTGGGCGGGTCTTTTCTTAGGCCGCAAGGCGTCTCACTCTGGAAGGAGATAGCCATGTCAACACAACCTCCCCATTCAGATCGCAAGAAATTTAATACCCTATCTTTTCGCGAAAAGAAAATAAACGGTGAGCAGATCACGATGCTGACAGCCTATGATTATGGGACAGCGGCAGTGATCGACCGAGCGCGGATTGATTCAATCCTGGTCGGTGACTCGCTGGGTATGGTCGTATTAGGCTACGAAAATACCCTACCGGTGACGATGGATGACATGATCCATCACTGCAAGGCGGTCTCACGCGGCGCAAACCACGCTCTCTTAATCGGCGATATGCCCTTTATGTCCTACCAGATTGGCACCGATGAAGCCATCCGCAACGCCGGGAGATTTCTGCAGGAAGGGGGTATGGACGCGGTCAAGCTAGAGGGCGGAAGAGATCGCAGCGAGACCATAAAGGCGATTGTAGGATCCGGAATACCGGTTATGGGTCATCTCGGGCTCACGCCGCAGTCTGTCCACCAATTGGGCGGGTTCCGTGCCCAGGGTAAGTCGGCGACAGACGCTCAACGCTTGTTCGAGGATTCACAGATTCTGCAAGAAGCGGGTTGTTTTTCGCTCGTTCTCGAATCGATACCCGCTCGGCTGGCGAAACTAGTCTCCCGGCAGC
>DAOUTT010000277.1 GCA_030668545.1 Anaerolineales bacterium
GTCGCTCGTAACAGTCTTGGCGATAAAAGATGCCAGGCGAATTTCTTCGAACATATCCAGGTCATTGTTTGATGCAGTGCCATCAGTGCCGATACCAATCTGCAGCCCGATTTCAAGCATCTCGATGATGGGGGCGAACCCGGAGGCCAGTTTGAGATTGCTCGAGGGGTTATGTGCTACGCCTACTCCTGCATGCTCCAGCGTATGGATCTCGCCATCGTCGATATGAACGCAATGTGCGGCGATGACTTTCGCATCAAATAAACCTAACTTCTTCACCCAGGGGACCACTGGCATGTCATAGGTCGCACGCCAGTCATCGACTTCTCCCTTGGTTTCAGAGATATGTATATGCAGGGGAACGTCAAATTCCATGGCAAGATCTCTGCAAGCTTCGAGTATTTCCTCCGTGCAGGTATAGGGCGCATGAGGCGCCACTGCTGGAATGATTAACGGGTCATCCTTCCATTTTTCGATGAAACTGCGTGAAGCCGCGAGGGAATCTTCAAAGGATTCAGCATCCGGAGTGGGGAATTTTAGGATCGATTGGCCGCAGATGGCGCGCATGCCGGCATCTTTTGCAGCCTGGGCGACGCTATCTTCAAAATAGTACATGTCGGCGAAGCAAGTGACGCCGCCACGGATCATCTCTGCGCAGGCGATCTGCGTGCCGAGACGACAAAATTCGGGGGAAACGAATTCACGCTCAACGGGCATCATATACCCCATCAGCCAGACATCAAGGCGCAGGTCGTCTGCTAACCCGCGCAGCAAGGTCATGGGGACGTGTGAGTGAGCGTTGATAAGCCCAGGAATGATCACGCGCGATCCGAGATCGATGATCTCACCCGCGGAGTGATGCTGTTGGACATCAGCTTGTGGTCCAACAGCGATAATCGTGTCGTCCTTGATGGCAATCGCTCCGTGGTTGAAGATCCTATATTCGGAATCCATCGTCACGATTGTTTCCGCGGTCAGGATGCGATCAACTTTATCCATTCTTCACCTTATGAACGAAAGAATTGGGGGATTATAGCAGGCTACGGAATGAACTGCTTGTGTGCTGATCAGGATGTATAATGCCGTAGGAGGAATATTCATGCGAGCGGTTGATATCATCACTAAGAAACGCGATGGTGCAGAACTGACGGCTGAAGAGATCGATTATTTCATCGAAGGTTTTACGCGTGGCGAGATTCCAGATTACCAGGCTTCATCCTGGGCAATGGCTGTTCTACTAAAAGGGATGACGCCGAGAGAGACTACAGACTTGACAATTTCACTGGCGCGCTCGGGGGATCAGCTAGATTTCTCGGATATCGTGCCTATTGTGTTGGACAAACACTCGACTGGAGGCGTTGGCGACAAGACAACGCTTGTGGTCACTCCCATCGTCGCGGCTAATGGAATCGCCGTGGGGAAAATGTCGGGGCGGGGGCTGGGTTTTACAGGGGGAACGCTGGATAAGATGGAATCCATCCCGGGATTTCGGGTTGACTTAACAACAGATGAATTTTGTAAGCAGCTCGTTGATCAAGGGATAGTACTCACGGGACAGACAGAGAACCTAGCGCCTGCAGATGGGAAGTTGTATTCACTGCGAGATGTCACCGGAACGGTACCATCCGTGCCGCTCATTGCCTCCTCGGTCATGAGCAAAAAGATAGCGGGTGGAGCTACCGCAGTAGTGCTTGATGTCAAAGTTGGGCTGGGGGCTTTCATGAAAACCCTCGAGCAAGCTGTAGAGTTAGCCGAGCTTATGGTGCAGATTGGATCTTTAGCGGATCGAAAAGTCGTTGCTCTGATCTCGGACATGAACCAGCCGCTCGGTGATGCTGTGGGCAACGCGATCGAGGTTCGTGAAGCCATTGCGACCTTGCAAGGTGGCGGTCCAAAAGATTTACGAGAACATTGTTTGGTTTTAACCAGTCATATGCTCCTCCTGGCCGAGAAGGCGGTAAGTTTCGAGGGAGCGTATGCTCTATCTGAAAAGGTTATCGAGGATGGTTCTGCCTTTACGAAGTTTAAGGATCTTGTCCTCGCTCAGGGGGGAGATATTTCCTACGTTGAGGAACCGGGAAAATTGGCTCTTGCTCCGGAACGACTCGACGTTGGGGCGCCAAAAGCGGGCTATATCTCCCAAATTCATGCCGGCGAAGTGGGGTTAACCGCCATGGAATTGGGCGCTGGCCGGGCGCAGAAAGGTGACCCGGTCGATCATTCGGTCGGCATTGAAATCCTACATAATGTGGGCGATCGTGTTGAGGAGGGAGAACTACTCTTCTCGGTCTACGCATTAAACGCGGAACAGGCGCAGAGCGCATCAGAGCGATTGCTCGCCGCTCACGAGATTAGTGATAAGCCGCTCGATGAGCTTCCCCTCTTCTACAAGACAATTGGTTCGTCGACTTCAAACTCATAGGCAATCTGCGATTGAGCCGTCTCCATTGCCTGGAATATTAAATGTTCTGAGCCGGTACTAGCGGCAGAAAGACTTAAATCGGAGGTATTGCTGTGACAATGGAATCTACACAAACGAATGGATCTCCATCTGTGGAACAGTTGAGCGAGATGATCGAGTATCAGAGCGGGGCAATTGTAAGCCGCACGCTGTTAAAGGCGGCCAATGGATCGACTACGTTATTCGCGTTCGATGCGGGCCAAGACCTCAGCGAACATACTACGCCGAATGAGGCGCTGCTGATTGTGATCGACGGGGAGACTCTGGTCTCGATCCGCAGTGTTACGCACCATCTACACGTGGGAGATGTGATCACGCTCCCTGCCAATCAACCCCACGCCGTAAAAGCGGAGACGCAATTCAAGATGCTGTTAGTCATGATGGAGCCCGAAGAAGACGCATCCTGATCAGTATTTACACCTCTTGGGTGCGGGTGATCATATTCGTGGAGCATATCGGGAGCTTCCGTTATTGAAGCATCCGGCGCATTTCCCGCAGGAGTCTTAGTCCAGATTGTGGATCTCAACGGGCGTGAACCCTTTAGGTAATTCGAACCCAAGAATTCTTGAATAGAAATATAGCTCCGCATCGAGGCACTTTTCGATCGTCTCCGAGCGACGGAAGCCATGCTGCTCGCCCTCGAATGTGAGATAAGCATATGGGAGACCTTTCTCGCTGAGCGCTTTCGCGAGAATTTCAGATTGTTCTGGATTGACAACTTTGTCCTCGAGCCCTTGAAAAAGAATCACAGGAGATGAAAGCCGATCTGTATGGTAAATTGGTGATCTATCCCGGTAGAGCTCTTCCTTCTCGGGGTAGGGTCCGATGAGCGAATCAAGGTAGCGTTCTTCGAATTTGTGTGTGTGCTGGGCGAGGATGGCGGCATCTGCTACGCCGTAGTAACTCGCGCCTGCTGCAAAAACCTCGTGGAAAGTTAGAGCGCACAAGGTTACATACCCACCGGCGCTGCCCCCGCGGATCAGCAAGCGTTCACCATCGACTTTGCCACCCTTGGCTAAGGAAAGAGCCGCGTTTACACAATCCTCGACATCGACGATCCCCCATTCACCTTTCAATTGATCGCGATAGTTCCTCCCATAACCTGTGCTCCCGCCGTAGTTAACGTCGGCAACGGCGAAACCCCGGCTGGTCCAGAATTGGATATCGGACTGAAAATGAGACCGAGCAGCCGA
>DAOUTT010000278.1 GCA_030668545.1 Anaerolineales bacterium
ATCTTGAATCTGAGCGGGTTCCTCCAACCTGTTCAAGATCTCGTCGCTCGTCCAATTATCTCAGTCCAAACCTGGTTCGCTCTCCGCTTCTCAGCCCTCCGAGACGTTCTCGCCTCCCCTCGTGACATGGCAACTCTGCGTGGTGAGGTCAATCGCCTCGAAGCGGAGAACGCGCTTCTCCAACAAGAGATTATCTCACTCCGCGAGCAAGCCGCGGAAGCCGATGTGCTTGCAGCGCTGCTCAACTATGCCCGTTCCCAGCCGCAAAGTCGATACCTTGCCACGAATGTCATCGGACGAGATGTGAGCCCCTTCATACGCTCAATCTTGATCGGAGGGGGATCCGACGCAGGAATCTCAAAAGGGATGCCGGTCGTAACTTCGCGCGGCCTAGTTGGCCGGGTTGTGGAGGTTTTCGCTACCTACTCCAGGGTGCAGCTGATAACCGACCCTGAGAATGCAGTCAATGTTAAGTTTCAGGAATCCCGAACTGAGGGAGTTCTCACCGCTCAGTTGAACGGCGAGCTCGTCGTCGATCTCATCGACTTAAACGCTGAACTCAGTCAAGGAGAACTCGTCCTTACATCAGGATTAGGTGGAAAATATCCAGCGGATATCCCGATTGGAAGTATATTAAGCATCCACCATAGAGACTATGATCTTTTCCAACAGGCAACCATTCAGTCCAGCGTTGAATTCGACCAGTTGGATATCGTCCTGGTTATCACCAATTTCCGCCCACTCATTTTTGAACAGCCAAACCCGTGAAAAGGTGAAACTTGGCTTACATTCTTGGTATCCCGCTTGTCATCCTACTCGCCATCTTCCAATCAACCCTGCTTGGAACCTTCCAGTTTCTTGAGGGGCGACCCGATCTCGTTCTTCTGGCTGTCATTGGGTGGGGATTAGCAGGAGGATCTGAGGAAGCGATGGTTTGGGGATTGGTTGGAGGCGTCGCTTTAGACATGCTCTCTGGTGTTCCGATCGGAACCACAAGCATCATTCTCATTCTCATTGCCATGCTTGTATCGCTTTATGAAGACCGGATTTGGGAAGCCAATTTCCTGACGCCGTTAGGAATCACTCTCGTAGGATCGCTGATTTTTCACATCATGAGCCTGGGTGTTATCATACTCATGGGAAGAGAGATCGATTGGTCGTACATGTTCTCGCGAGTGATCTTGCCGAGCACTTTCATCAATCTCCTCTTAGCTATTCCGTCCGCGCAAGTGTTTAAGGTACTCCGCAATCGGCTATATCCACCAGAAGTTGAGATTTAAGGTTGTGATGGTATGAATGAAAATCCAAGTATGAGCATTCCGGCCACACGGATCAGGATGACATATCTCATCATCATCGTGATATTGCTGGTCTTTATCGGGCGCTTATTCAGCCTGCAAATCATCCAGGGAGAATCGTATAGCGAAATAGCAGATGAGAACCGCTTCGATGAAGTCAGCCTCCCAGCGCAGAGAGGTGTGATCTATGATCGAAACGACTTCCAGTTGGTCAGGAACATCCCGGAGTATCGGATTATGGTCACCCCTGCGCTGCTTCCGGACAGTAACGCCGAACAAGAGCTTATTTATAAGCGAATCTCTGATTTAACCGGTGTACCTTTGGATCAGGAGGGACCTCCAGCCGCCCCCTGCATCCCTGGCCGCGGTGTTCTACAACTGGTTGAAGAGGGTCGCACCAACCGGCCCTTTGACGCCTGGCCGATCGCCTGCGACGTTGATGAAACAGTTGCTAGAGTGCTGCGCGAGGAACAAATAGACCTCCCGGGGGTGAGCGTAATCGCAGTGCCCGTTCGTGACTACACAACCGGCGAGCTTACCGCCGCTACAATCGGTTATTTGGGTCCGATCCCTGCCGGTCTGGCGGACTATTACGAGGAACAAGGATTCCTCAAGGAGCGCGATAAGATCGGTTATGCCGGCATCGAGGTTGGTTTCCTCGGGATGTACCAGGAAATCCTCGCCGGTCAGAATGGTCTCAAACTCGTAGAGCGCGATGTCGCCGGTCAGTACCTCCGCGATGTTGGGACATTTACTCAACCCATTCCCGGCAACAACATGCGCTTGACAATCGACACTCGGCTGCAGGCAGCGGCCGAAACAGCATTACGCAATCGAATGGATTTTATCAATCGCTACTCCGGGGAAGAACGGACCCCACTTGGGGTTGTCATCGCCATGAACCCGCAAACAGGAGAAATCCTGGCCATGGTTTCCCTACCAACGTACGAGAACAATCGTTTCGCCCGCTTTATCCCACAGGATTACTACCAACAACTGGAAGACGATACACGCGGTAGCCCGCTGACGAATCATGCCATCGCCAGCGAGTTTCCACCCGGCTCGACGTTTAAAATGGTCACAGCCATCGGCGCCCTCAATGAAGAAGTGATCACACCCGGGCGGACATTATTTGATCCAGGTAAAATCACAATCGAGAATAAATATTTCCCACAAGACCCGGGTAAGGCCAAGGACTTCATCTGCTGGAAAACTGAGGGGCATGGGGATGTCGACTTCGTGCACGGGATCGCCTGGTCCTGCAATGTTTACTTCTACAAGATCGGCGGCGGCTATCCTGGGGAAATTGAGGATGGCGGGCTTGGGGTGACCGGAATCAATAAATATGCTCCAGCGTTAGGTTATGGTGCTCCTCTGGGAATCGATCTCCCCGGTGAGGAGGACGGACTCATTCCCGACGAGGATTGGAAGCGTATCAATTTGGGCGAGAACTGGTCAACCGGGGATACCTACAACACGGTGGTTGGGCAGGGCTTCGTAGCCGCAACACCTCTCCAGGTGCTCACTTCAATCGCCACACTTGCAAATGGCGGTCGTGTAATGTGGCCGCACGTCGTGGATGAGATTCTTGATGGAGAAGGCAATATCATCCAGCGCTACGAACCATGCGTGCTCTGGGATATTGGCGACGGGGTACTCACCCCGTTGGAAGAGATCGGGGCAAACTGCCCAACAATGCCCCCTGAACTTCGTGAGCTCGTCCAGAACAGCCGCTCCGAAAGCCCGGACGTGCTGGTCGATCCAGCTGTGATCGAATTTGCCCAAACAGGAATGCTCATGGTCGTCACCGATCCGGACGGGACTGCAAACGGTTACGCCGACCTCGACACTATCTCCTCCGCCGGGAAAACCGGCACAGGTGAATTTTGCGACAGGGTGGTCTACCAGCAAGGGCTATGTAAACCTGGTGAATGGCCCACCCACTCCTGGTACGCCGCCTATGCACCCTTCGAAAACCCTGAGATTGCCGTGATTGCCTTCGTTTATTACGGCGGTGAAGGAGCCGTTACCTCAGGCCCTATCGTAAGGCAGGTGCTGGAAGCTTACTTCGAAATCAAATCGATTGATGCTGCCCGCGCCCAATGATTGCATTCTTGATTTCGAACCTAATCAATCCTATCTAGTGAGTGAGCGGCTTCGATACAACCAGAATGAAAGGTTCGTAATTAATGTCATTCTGAGAAGAGCAGCGACGAAGAATCTCGTTCCATGCAAGAAGCACTCTCCTGTTCCAAGAACGAGATCTCACACTTCGTTCAGCATGACATATAGGTGTAACTCCCGAGGATTAGAAATCCTAAATTCCAAATTCCAATCCGCAGC
>DAOUTT010000151.1 GCA_030668545.1 Anaerolineales bacterium
GAGGGTCCATCCAGCGTACACTTCCAAGATCTATTGGCACTTAGACCAACAGAAATAGAATTGAAAAAAGCGGCAGAGTGGGTAAGATCACAAGATACATCACCTCAATTCGCCGAAATTCTTGAACAGGTGCTAGATCATGCAATTAGAAATCTTTAACACCATTGGAAATGAATTAACAAAAGCAGTTCTTGAGGCAGTATGGATTCAATGGAGATCCATTGGAACATTGATTGAATCCGAACGGGTTTCTAGATCCTTGGTTGATCCTGAGGCACTTCTTCTCATGTCTTTGAACCTTGGTCATCATGAGAAAAGACTATGGGATGTTACGGACTCATGGGCAAGGAATGGCTCACAACTTTTCAGTATCCAAAGATTAAAGAACTTACAGAATACGTTCCCACAGATAACTAGAGATCGTCTAGCCGAATTCGCATGGAAAGCAAAGATCGAGGGAAAAGATCAGCGGTGGCGAAGTTTAATGGGAGAGAGCTCCACGATCCAAACCCGATCCCAAGAGTTGTGGAAAGCATATCCAGCATCATGGCGCTCTTCGGCAATTATGCTTCGCCTGAGGTTGGGATTTGGGATAGGTGTCGTACCTGATCTTTTAGCAATATTGATTTCACAACGAGGTGATTGGATTAGTCCAAGATCGATAGCTAAAGCGATCAACTATTCGGTCTACTCGGTAAGGAGATCCGCAGATAATATGGCTGATGCGCGCCTAATCGAGAGTACTAGAAAGAAGCCAGTTCGATACCGGACTGAGCCAGAAGCATGGTGTGATTTATTGGGGATTGATGAAGCCATTCCAGGTTGGCGGTTCTGGTATCAGGTGTATTCTTTTGTATCTAGTTTAATTGTGTCGACAGAAAGTGGTAATTGGGATGACCTATCCTCGTACATGTTAAGTTCAAAATTGCGTGATTTAATTGAATTACATGAAGATGCTTTCAGCCTTAATCATATTGAGTATCCTGTATCCCCGGATTATGCCGGTGATGAATACCTTCCAGCGTTCAATAATTTCATAGGAAATCTTGGAGTCTGGATTGTGGAGCATGCTTAACCTATGCATGTAATTGCTTAAGGTCATGCTTGGTTGATCTTCCAATTTTCTAAACATCGTCCACAGCTCATGAAGAAGAACAAGATGTAGCAAGCCTCCTATAACTTCTGTTTCCATTATTAATCCACATCACTCTTGTGTATTGTTTCCGATATTTAATCGAAGCTGCAACTCGTTTCATCGAGATTCTGATTACAAAGATAATGGGGCCCAAACTCTGTTTGAAAAACAGAACCAGGGAGGGATTTAGAACACGACCGTCCTCCCCACGGTTACCTATCCTGAGCTGACCACACGGTTTGAACTTCTCCTCATTATCTACTTTGATATCCGATCATCCGCTCAAAGCAGACTCTGCATCAAACCTGTATACAACGCCAGAAATGCGATTGTATCTGCCGTGCCATGGGCGATAATCGAATACCAAAGATTTCGACCTCTCGATATGTATAACACTCCATACACCAATGCCGAATATGTGGTCAGGTATACACCTACCGCACCCTGATAAGCATGACCCAATCCAAATAAAGCGGAGACCAGGACCAAACTCAACACCCACTTTGCCTTGCCACCGATGAGACGGGCAAGCTGCTCCATGAGAAATCCTCGATAGATGATTTCTTCGCCGATTCCGGCGGTGGTCCACGAAACCATGAGGAACATCAACATCGCACCGACATTTCCCTTGATGTTCTCAAAGCCACTGTAATCGGGCGATCCGAGACCTAATCGCTGAAATAACGGCAGGAGAACAAGCCCTGTGAACGCCTGTGAGACGACAGCGACCCCGACTCCGATCGCGATGGTTTTTCCCCAGTGAGGAGGGCGGCGAATCCCCAGATCCGTCCATTTTGTTCGCATGAGCCACGCGAGAAACCAAATGAGTAGAAGGGTGGTCGGTACTCCAAATATGGATGGCACAAGATTAAAAGTAATGATGGAGGCTACAAGCAGAAGCGCCACCGCCATCGCTACCTTGTTATTTAAAAGTATCCTTCCAACGACATCGCGGGTCGAATCCTTTGCATGCGTCTCGGGCATATCAGACTCCTTAGTTGAACACATTTCATTTCGTGTGGTTGCCTGCCAGCCACGAGTAAATCTACCTGGTGGAAACTGGCATCACTTCTCGTTACTGTGGTAGGTTCTTTTCGAGATAAGCCTTGCGCTTCATTGAATGAGGTTATGAAGCTGCAGCTAGCCGGGCCGGGTTTCTCCTCCACCAGAGTGCGACGGCGAGGGGAAGTATCGCAATCGCCGCCCCAACGAAACCCATGGTCTGGAATCCCACAGCAGCAAAGACGAACCCGCTCCCAAGGCTGCCTACGGCGGAGGCGAGACCCACGAACAGGTCATTCACACCCTGCATGCGCGATTGTTCTGCAGTAGAGAGTTGATCCGTCAGGAGGGTAGAGCCCCCAACGTAGCATAAGTTCCAGCCTAGACCCAACAAGAAAAGTGAAATCGCTAAGGGGAGCACATCCGGTGAGAGCCCGGCGCTCAATCCGGCGAGGATGAGAATTACCGATCCCAGCACGATCACCGGCTCCCGACCTATTCGGTCAACCAGGCGTCCGGAGACAATCGAGAAAGCGAACATTCCAAAGGTATGCGCGGAGATAACGAGCGCGATGTCGGACAAGGCATGCCCCAAAGCCTTCATGTGCAGGCTGGTGATGACCATCACCATGATCATCACCGCTTGTCCGATGACCATCGCTGTGATCGCCACGAGCACCCCGGGCTGACGCAGGATCTCCGAGATTTCTCTTTGGGATTCGGGTACTCCCTGCTTTGCCTGGTTTTGATGGGCTAACTCCCTGGCGACCTGTGAGGGGTCTGGCCGCAGCCAGGTGAATACGATCAACGCGGCGAGGATGAAGAGCAGCAGGGCTGTCCCATAGGGTCCAACCAGCTCATTTATTCCAGCCCTGCTTGCCAAAGCCCCTGCCGGACCGACGAGCAAAGGACCTACGATTGCGCCTACGGTGCCGCCAAGCACAACGGTGGCGATGGCTCGGCCTCGTTTCTCCGCCGGGCTGACCTCGGCTGCTGCGAAACGCCCCAGCTGCATCGCTGATTGTGCAAATCCAAATAAACCCATACCGACCAGGAAAAGGGGGAATGATCCGCGCCATAGTGCAGCGCCGGCAGAAAGACCCCCAATTGCCCCCAGCGCCAGACCGATTACTAATCCACCCCGCCGTCCGGTGCGCTCCATGAGCATGCCCCAGGTCAACGCACCAAGCGCAGCTGAAAGGAGCAGAACCGTTGCCGGGAGGCCAGCCCAGGCGATGACACCGCTCAACTCTGCCCCGGCGATGGAGTTGACCGTCCCCGTCGTGATCAATGCGGCTGAAACCACACTCTGGGAAAGAAATAAAGTTCTCGTAATCTTTCGTGCGACGACCTCGTAATCTCTCACTCAATCACCCTTCACGGACATGATCCTTATTAATATTAGGATGCCCATCGCAGGATATGGCGATGAGCAGTACAATATAAGACATAGTATGTCTAATTAGACTACATATTGTACTACATGACCTCAAAATCACGCTCTGGGCAAACCCGGTCCAACGGGAGCCGCGCGGTTTTCACTCCGAGGTTCTTCGTGAGGGAAGCCGTCGTCGGGAGAATTATTGGTTAACCAAACAACACCGGGTTATTTCTACTATCGGTGCACCCTAAAAAATTACTCAAGGAGCGAAGGTAATAAAGGTGGTTCCAGCACACGTCAAATACTGTATAGCTTAATGATGACGATTTAACAAATTTTACCGGTGGATCGGCGTATCGGGAGGATTACGAGACATGGAAATAAGTAATGATCAAAAGCGAATTGCGGTCTATTACGAACATCCGCAATGGTTCAAGCCCCTGTTTGCCGAATTTGAGCGCCGCGGAATTTCGTATGAAAGACTTCTGGCTTCCGCATTCCAATATGATCCAACCCTTCGACAGAGCCCGTACTCTTTAATCGTGAATCGAATGAGCCCCTCGGCCCATACGCGTGGCAACGCAAAGGCAATCTTTAGCACGCTCCATTATCTTTCCTATCTTGAGAGTATCGGCGCCAACGTGCTCAATGGATATGATGCATATCTGCACGAGATCTCAAAGGCGCGACAGGTAGGCTTACTTGAAAAGTTAGGGATCCGCCACCCGAGAGCTCGCGTGATCAACAGCGCGTCTCTGACCCCCGCCGCCGCGGATGGACTTGCATTCCCCGTAATTCTCAAACCGAATATCGGCGGAAGCGGTGCGAATATTGTTCGCTTTGACTCGATGGAAGAACTTTCCGAAGCGGCCAATAACGGGAACATGAATCTCGGCATCGATCAAACCGCACTCATCCAGGAGTACCTTCCTGCTGAGAACGGCAGCATCATTCGCGTGGAAGTTTTAGGCGGTGAGTTCCTCTACGCTATCCGGCTTTTCCTGACAGAGGGTGAGTTTAACCTATGCCCAGCCGATTATTGTCTGCCCGTGGCTGCCGATGGTCGTCAAAAAGATGGAAAGGTGGATGGTGTTTCTGATCGCGGGAATCTTGTAGAAGCCTACACACCTGCCGATAACATCATTGATGATGTGTTGCGGATTACATCGGCGGCAAACATTGAGGTCGGGGGGGTTGAATACCTAATCAACGAACGCGATGGTGAGGTGTACTACTATGACATCAACGCCTTATCGAACTTCGTGGCCGATGCCCCAAATGTCATAGGTTTTGATCCGTTTCCCAGGCTGGTCGATTTCATCGTGAAACGGGCAGGGATTCGATCTGCGGCAAACGCTTGAAGCAGCCAGATCGGTCCTGCTATCCCTACGTCATCCGCTAGCTGCATGACTCCTGGATGCAGGTGTTCCAACGATCCACATGGCTGCCTGCTTTGAGCCGACCACATCGAGAAAAGTGGCCTCTATTTCTTAACCCCACTACTATAGTCATCGCGTACGCCGATCAACCTGATTGGCGTCGCTTCCACCAAGGTCACCACTGTTAACGACCTCACCAGACATGGTTTGGAATGTAAGATTCGATGCTCCCACGGCTTCTAAACTATGGATAGCGTTATAATTTAAAAAGATGGATGTGTAGACGAACGGGGGTGGACCATCAGAGAACTCCGCCGCTTACATTTCCATCGTATTGATTGTGCCGATCCTGGTTTTGGAGAGGTTGAATATGAGTGATTGGAACAAAGCTGTTATTGATGAGTTTCGTACCAACGGCGGTAAGGTTGGCGGGCATTTTGAGGAAATAACCCTGCTTCTTCTGCACACAACGGGCGCAAAGAGCGGGGAACCTCGCCTGAATCCAGTGGCCTATCTGGCCGATGGCGACAGCTATGTGATCATCGCCTCAAAAGGCGGGGCACCAACTAATCCTGGCTGGTATCACAACGTCGTCGCCCATCCTGAGATTACCGTTGAAGTCGGTACCGAGAAGTTTCAAGCCCAAGCCGAGGTTGTTCAAGAACCCGAACGCACTGAACTCTATGAAAAGGTGTCTACCCAATATCCCGGTTTTGCTGAGTACGAGAAAAAGACAACCCGCGTTATTCCGGTTATTGTCCTAACGCGCCTGCCCTGAACCATGCGTTGGAGAAGGTGCATTGGTACTCAGGAGGTATGAACAATGTCAAAAATCAACCCCTCTGAAATCACCCCCGAACATATCTACTTATCTCGACGAGAACTCTTGAAAAGCATGGGTATTCTAACGGGGGGGGCAGCCCTGCTGGCTGCGTGTAATGGGAACCCTCCGCCGATGACACTCGAGCCGGGCCCTCAGGGAGATACCACTGCGGATTCCGTTGATCCGTCCGCCAGTTCAAACGTGGACGAATTAGGAGATCC
>DAOUTT010000196.1 GCA_030668545.1 Anaerolineales bacterium
AATAATATTCGTAGGGCTGGTCGGGGCTTGCACCCGGCCGGCCCCTGTGCGTGAGCTGCCCGTTGACATCACCCAGACCATGGATTCCGCCCTGGTTAACGCGCTTCCATCGGTGACGGCTCCTCCCAGCGCAACGAATATCACCACACCGACTGCGATACTCACCATAACGCCAACGCCCGAACTGACGATCACACCAACCCCGCCACCTCTTTCGCCTGATGATCCGCGTTACGGAATCAACCTCGCTGCGCCTCACTATTGGGACGATTTCTCATCCAACCTGACCTGGGTCGGTCCTAATTTCGATGGCGCAATGAACGTATGGGAGGATGGGCGTCTGCGGGCCACAGATTTCCTGGCAGACAAGTTTTTGTGGTGGAGCACAACCATACCGGATGTCGACGCCGGGGAACTCTACGTCGAAGTGACCGCCGAAGTCGGAGAGTGCTCCGGGAAAGACGCCATCGGCCTGGCCGTCAGAGTTGAACCGGAGAATCGCGACAGCGGATACACACTCGAATTTTCTTGCGACGGATCTTATCGAATACGCAAACTTTTTACCGGCACGGTACAGAACCTGGTCGAATGGACTCCCAGCGATTCAATCCTCTCCGGAGCGAATACAACGAATGTGCTCGGATTCCTCGCCCGCGGCACAACCTTGACCGTCTTTGCTAACGGCGAGGTCTTAGACTCAATTGAAGATAACTCTTTCTTCAAAGGGAACTTCGGCCTCTTCTCCGACGCCGCATCCACACCGGGTTTGACGGTCTACTTCGACGATTTCAAACTTTGGTATCTAACTCCCTGACGGATACCGCTTGCTCTCCAAACCGCGAGATTTCCCACAATCCCTCAGATTGTTGTATCCTCATACAAACCAACCTGCCTTTAAGGGAAGAAGGATGCGCAATCTCATCGGCCAGCAGATGGATGGTAGCAAGCGATTCCGATTTACAACAGTTTTCATTACTGCTTGCACACTGCTTCTATCATCCTGTGTTAGCGCAAGACCCGCACCCACATTCACCCCAGTGCCTACGCCCCCCGCATCCACCCCTACTGTCTTCTTCCCCACTTTAGTCCCCTCGCCAACATTGACACCCGAACCCACACCATCCCCCACGGCGGATATCGCCTCTGGTTTGGGCTCGATCCTTTTCCACGATGACTTCAGCCAGGATCAAGACTGGATACATTTGCATTCAAGCGTCGGTGGATCGAGTTTATATGACGGTCGCTTCAGCTTGTCCGTCCGGCAGGCAAACGCTTTTTACACCGCCATCAGTCCTGTTAAAGAATTCGTTGACGGTTATCTCGAGGTAGATGTTCAAGCGGTGCTATGTACGGATGATGATGAGTTTGGTTTGATGTTCCGCGTTGACCCTTCAGGTGGACACTACCGTTTCACCCTGACCTGCAAAGGGGAAGCTCGCGTAACGCGTATCTCTGAGGGTTCTGAAGTTGCTGTCATCCCCAAGACCCTCACCAATGCTTTGATCCCCGGGATGCTCGTCGACAACCGCCTGGGAGTCATCGCCGAGGGCGAGCACTTCCGTTTCTTCATCAACGGTGAGGAGGTATTTACGGCGCGCGATCCTGGATTACGCTGGGGAGGGCTTGGCTTGTTCGTTCGCGCTAGGCGTGGTGGACAGACAACCGCTTCTTTCGATAACTTCATCGTCCGTACGCTGCTGCCCACTCCAACCCCAACACTCACACCAACACCCTGAGCGTAGATAAATGGCAAAAAATCGAACCTTTCGCAACCGCATGAACGACTTATCTCCCAAGGACTGGATCAAATTCCAGAAATCCTGGTTTAGCCACAATCCCCCTCCCAGAAATAAAGACGTCCTTCGCCATCCCGCGAAATTTCCAGAGACGCTCGCCCAGGAATTCATCGAATTCTTCACAAAGAGCGGACAGGTGGTCTTCGATCCGATGGTTGGGACTGGCTCGACACTGCTGGCCTGCTTGCGAAGCGGAAGAAGTGGTTTCGGATTGGAGTTAAACCCCGCTTATGCTGAAATCGCACGAGAATTGATCGACGAAGAGCGCGAGCTCCTGGGGCCGCCTGCCAGCGAGCTCCACGTCGAGGTTATCGACGGTGATGCGGCCGATCTCCAATCGCTCAATCTACCCCAGATCGATTACGTCCTGACTTCTCCTCCGTACTGGGACATTCTCCACGCGCGAGGGGCTGAGACTCAACGCCAACGCCGGGATTCATCTGAACTTGATGTAACCTATTCTGACGATCCTGCCGACCTGGGGAACATCGCTGACTATGATGAATTTCTCGATCGTCTGGTCCAGATCTACACTAACCTTAAATCATACCTGCGACCTCGTTCATACTTGACCGTGATATTGAAGAACGTCAAGAAGAAAGGGACGATTTACCCGTTAGCGTGGGATGTGGCTCGCAATCTCGCCGACGTGTACACACTTAAAGATGAGCGTATTTGGGTGCAGGACAACATCCCCCTCGCGCCCTACGGCATGGGCAACGCCTGGGTGAGTAACATCCACCACCATTACTGTCTCCAATTCCGCTTTGAACCCTAGTCTTTTCACAAGAGCCCAACGCAGGTTCTCCTATCCTGCCTCCTTATCTCTTAAAAGAGGTTCGATCCGAGGCAGGATCTGTATAGATGCAATAGCTGCTCCGCACTGACTATAACTAATACGCTGGGTCGAAAATACTTCTTTACCTTGAATTAACCCCTATGAGAGTTGCATCCTCGTTTGAAGGCAAGTATCCTTGGGCAGCGAAGAACATCACCTCCAATCAGGAATCTGAGATTACGATATGTATTTGGCAATCGAAGGTGTAATCGGCGTTGGGAAGACCTCTCTCGCCCGCCTTCTCCAGCCTGCTTTTAATTCGGAATTGCTGCTCGAGATTTTTGAGGAAAACCCTTTCCTCGGAGATTTCTATGCGGACCGAAATCGCTACGCATTTCAAACCCAGATCTTCTTCCTTCTAAGCCGTTACCGACAGCAGCGGGAGGCGGTGCCCGCGGCGCTTGCTAAAGGAAACTTGATCTCCGATTACACCTTCGAGAAAGACTCGCTCTTCGCACATCTGAACCTATCAAACGATGAGCTAGACACGTACACCAGCGTTCACAAAGCTCTGGGGGAGCGTATTCAAACCCCTGACCTGATCGTGTATCTTAAAGTAGATACCGACACCGCAATGCAGCGCATCATGATGCGTGATCGCTCCTACGAGCGAAACATGGACCGAGAATATATCCATGCACTCAACGAAACTTATGAGGCTTTTTTTGGGAACAGATCAGGCGATTCGGTCCTCACTATAGACAGTTCCCCGCTAGACTTTGTAGCGTACAAACCCCATCGCACCCACATCATTAACCGCATCAACTCCGCTCTCGGAATCCCCCCATACCAGCCAGAGCTTCCCCTCGACAAAGGATCCGATTCGTGAGAATCTCTCGCGAGCTTTTGATCGATCTAGCGCGCCGTGAAACCGAGCGACGCGGTGCTGAAAACGATGTGCTCTCCGGATATCTAATCGGCAGCTTGGCAAGAGGCGACCCCCAGTTTGGCGACAGCGCCGACATCGACCTCGTGCTGATACACAGGAACGAACCCCCTGCCGAGCGGGAAATGATGAGGCTTTCCCAGCAGGTTCATCTGGATATCGCTCATCATGCACAGGACTTGTATCAGAAACCGAGCGCATTGAGGGTTCACCCTTGGCTAGGCCCGTCTCTTTGTGAGCCGATCTTCCTCTATGACCCGGAACATTTTCTCGAGTGGGCTCAAGCCGGCGCACGGGGCCAGTTTTACCGGGCGGATCATACACACACTCGCGCTCGCGCCTTTCTCGATCGCGCCCGGCAATCAGCATCACTACTCCCTGTCTCAAGCCGCTGGGTGCGGACATACTGTCGAGCTGTGCTCGAGGCGGCGAATGCAATTGCCTGCCTTACCGGATTCCCTGTTGCTGGGCGACGACTCAGCCTTCAATTGAATGATACCGCCCAGACCCTCGAATACCCTGAGCTCTATGGAGGCTTCCTTCAACTTTTAGGAGCCGATTCGCTCCATGACTGGTCCATCCCAGAGACGCTGGGCGCCTGGGCACGCACATTCGATGAGGCGAGCGATAGCTCGCCTGACCCTCTGCTGTCATCTTGCCGTCGTGATTACTATCTAAACGCATTCCAATTATTGGCTGAGATGGGTGAAGCCAAGGCGATCCTTTGGCCTATGATCACCACCTGGGAGCAAGCAATGCACGCGCTCAACCAATCCGATAACCTGGAACAGCACCACTCTGAATGGACGCGTCTCCTGGAGAACTTGGGAATGTCTACAGAAAGGCGATCTTCCAGAGTGGATGACCTGGAACATTATCTAGATCGTAACGAAGCTTATATCGAAGGTTGGGCAGAGAGGAGCGGCGCGTGAACGGGATGATTGAGGGTGGTGCGAAGAAACATTTCGTCGCTGTGGCTGGCAATATCGGCGTTGGCAAATCAACGCTTGTCGAACTACTTTCGAATCGTTTAGGCTGGGCACCGTTCTACGAACCCGAAGGCGAAAATCCTTACCTCGCTGATTTCTACGCCGATATGACGGCCTGGTCTTTCCACTCCCAAATCTTCTTCCTCACTCGCAGGCTCCTGGCCCACCGTCAATTATGTGATCACACGACCTCGGCGATTCAGGACCGCAGTGTATATGAAGATGCAGAGATCTTTGCCTGCAACCTCTTCCATCAAGGGAATATGGTCGAACGTGATTATCAAACCTATCGCGACCTTTATCTCGTTCTGACCCGATTCCTACCTCCTCCAGATATGGTTGTGTATCTGCGGGCCTCTGTAGACACGCTGCTTACCCGCATTGCCTCACGAGGTCGCGACTACGAACGATTGATCAAGCCAGAATATCTCACCCG
>DAOUTT010000183.1 GCA_030668545.1 Anaerolineales bacterium
AATATTTCACCATTAATCCTCGTCAATAACCCTCAAATGAAGCTCCTTCAATTGATTGGGCTCAGCCGGTGAGGGAGCATCTGCCATGACATCGCGCGCTGCTTGATTCTTCGGGAAAGCGATAACCTCACGGATATGATCCTCTCCGGCAAAGACGCGAACGAGCCGGTCGATCCCCGGCGCGATGCCGCCATGGGGTGGAGTCCCGAACTCAAAAGCCTCAAGCATATGGCCGAATCGCTCCTGAGCGACATCGGGCTCAAGACCGATTAAAGCGAATACCTTCTCCTGCAGTTTTCGATCGTGGATACGGATGCTCCCGCCACCAACCTCCAACCCGTTGAGCACCATGTCGTATTGTTGGCCGCGTGCTTTGCCGGGATCAGTGTCAAGCCACGAAAGGTCCTCTGGCATCGGTGCAGTGAAGAGATGGTGACTCGGATCCCAACGCTTCTCATCCTCATTCCACCCCACAAAGGGAAAATCAATCACCCATGCAAAAGCAAGAATCTTCGGATCCAGCAAGCCCAGACGCTCGCCGAGGTGGACGCGTAAGCGCCCTAAGGATTCGAAGACAACCGCCGGTTTATCGGCTACAAATAGGAGTAGATCGCCGGGTTCGGCTTCCAGCCTGTGCAGCAAATCTTTAATCCGATCCTCCGCGAGAAACTTGGCAAAGGAAGACCGATGCTCTCCTTTCTCATCAAGCGCCAGGTACGCTAACCCCTTGGCTCCAAATTGTGCGACGAAAGCTGTCAGTTCCTCGATTTCTTTCCGGCTGAAGCTCCCAGATCCCTTTACATTTAAACCTCGGACTTCTCCGCCCTTCTCGACTACCTTTTCAAACACCTGGAAACCCGACTCCACCGCTAAATCCGTCACGTCTTTCAACTCCAGCCCAAAACGGATATCCGGCGCATCTCGCCCAAAGCGCTCCAGCGCCTCGCTATAAGTGAGCCGAGGCCAGGGTTTGTGCATCAACTTTCGCTCGGGAAGCAGCTTCTCCACCATCGTGGTGAATAGCTCCTCCGAAAGCGCCATCACGTCCTCTCGATCGACGAAGGACATCTCGAGATCCAACTGGGTGAACTCCGGTTGGCGATCTCCTCGCTGATCTTCATCACGGAAACAGCGGGCGATCTGGAAATAGCGCTCAACTCCTGCAACCATCAGCAGCTGTTTGAGCTGTTGAGGTGATTGCGGCAAGGCGAAGAACTCCCCCGGGTGAACACGGGAGGGGACCAGGTAATCCCGTGCGCCTTCGGGTGTAGTCTTGAAAAGAATCGGGGTCTCCACTTCCCAGAAGTCACGTTCGCTGAGGAAATCACGAATGTACTTAATCACCTTATGGCGAAGTTCCAGGTTGCCCTTCATACGCTCGCGCCTGAGGTCTAGATATCGATACTTCAGGCGGACCATTTCGTCGACTTCCGTCTCTTCATTGATCGCAAACGGAGGCGTTTTCGCAGGGTTTAATACGACAATCTTCTGGGTTTCCACCTCAATCTCACCGGAAGGCAGATCTGGGTTCACCATCCCCTCTGGTCGACTTCGAACAACCCCCTCGATCTGCAGCACCCATTCATTACGAATCTCAACCGCAGTTTCATGCGCCTCAGGAGAGTTCTCTGGATTAGCGACGATCTGTGCAATTCCCGAGCGATCGCGCAGGTCGATGAAAGTCACCCCACCGTGATCCCGACGTCGGTTCACCCACCCGGCAAGTGTCACCTGTTCGCCAATATGATCTGATCTTAGCTCGCCACAATCATGAGTCTTAAGCATCGTGCCTCCCTACGGAAAAAAATACACCGCCCGGTCTCAGTGACATCGGGCGGCGGCAGGTTCATTCTACAATCCGTTCACTTCATCCATGAACCCCACGCCCGATGTTGATTCGGATCGGGGTTGTTGTTCAGAACCAGTAAGCGCGAACCTTGGACCACCATGCGACGATTATAGCATCCTTGTAAATAACCGGGCAACGCAGCTTGCGGTCCTCCCATCAGGGTCACCTTAGCTCCACGGTTACACCCCTCTGATCGTGTCAAGATCGTCAGGGGTATCGATATCAAGCATCGCCGACCGTCCCCAGGGAACA
The DNA here is from genome assembly GCA_030668545.1 of Anaerolineales bacterium. Classification (GTDB taxonomy): domain Bacteria; phylum Chloroflexota; class Anaerolineae; order Anaerolineales; family E44-bin32; genus E44-bin32. The sequence continues at coordinate 2,102 of DAOUTT010000183.1, forward strand.
GCTTCAACAGAATATGTCTTGAATAACGCTCGTCCCCCTTGATCGCCGCGAATCTGGCGCAGCGCTTCGAATGTCGTGCTATCGAAAAGAACAGGATTCCCCCAACGTTCACCGGTCCAAGGCGCGACAATCGGCTCCAAGGACTTGCGGTGGGTTTCCACCAGAGTGCTAACAAGATCAGCGTCAACAAGAGGCATATCCGCCAGGAGGAAAACTGCGCCATCAACAATGGGCGCCAGCATCTTAAGACCTGCGCGCACGGAGCTGCTTTGTCCCTCAGCCCAGTCGGGGTTATTGGCGATTTGAACCGCAAGCTGGCCTAACGCCTCTCTTACAGCCGGTCCATCTGCGCCGAGCACAACAACAATCGGGTCGAGTCCCGCATCTTTCGCCGCTCGGACTGCCCTTCGGATTAGAACTTCACCATCCATATTCTCCAACAGTTTCGGTCGGCCAAATCGACGCGATCCACCTCCCGCTAATATTATCCCGGCAATCCGCCCATGAACTTCCACAACCGGGTCCGCCTGCTGTACCTGCGCCAAAATGACCGCCTCGATGCGATCGGTCTTCAGGGTCAATTTGGCAATTTCACGCCCACGCTCCACCGCTTTTTGCGTCTCAGCCTTATTCAAAATCGCCCGAACCTGCGCCCTCTCCGGCACTGTTTTTAATGCTCCATTCCCGTGCGTCAGTAACCTAGCCGCATCCGTTGGCTGTAGGATATGGTCTTTCTGAATCCTTAATACTTTTTTGACCAGTTCCGGTCGATATATCAAATCACCTTCCAGCTCTGTTCCAATAGAATCAAGACCCATCACCGGTACGACGAGATCGACAAACGGAGGTATGACTGGTTCATGCTCCGCAGGCGCTTTCAATGAGCGGCCCCTGGCGCCATCCGCTTCAATCAAGACAACGGCGCCCGAAGAAGCTGCCAAAGGCAATAGAACCGCAAGCAAATCCTTTGGAGGCGCGGTCCACTTCGGCTCTTCCGGCCATCTTTCACCGGTTACGAGCACGGAGCTCTGCTCTTGAAGAAGCGCAGGGAAGAGACTCACATCCTCCTTTGAGCGAAGGATGATATGGTGAGCAGCGAGATCCGTTTGATCCAGCGCTAATTTTGTGGTTGTCGTGATGAGAACAGGGGTCTTAGGAGTTAGTTCTTCGATCAGCCGGCGGATGCTCGAAGATTTTCCACCCGCGCCAACGAAAGCCACGATCTGCCCCGGGGAAATGCGCAGGGCTTTCGTTAATTCCATATCAGCCGCTCAGCAATCTTCGTAAATGGGGTTGGGAGAGCAGCGCTTCTAGCACTCCGCCGCCGACGGCGAGTGATTTATCTGAAATCGAGAAGCAATAGGATGGTTCACCGCGTGGATCCAGGTCGCCAATTTTCGCCGCTGCTTCGATGCTCACGCCGTCATGCACCAGCCCTCGCAGCGCTCCATCGAAGGGCGCTTCAATCGGTACACCACCGACACGGACAATCTCATCTCCAGCCTTGATCATGGAACCGATTTCCTTACCGCCATCCAGAAGCCCGCTGACGGGCGCCCGCAGCACCCGGTCGACATTGAACCCTGCCACCGTTTCCGGGACTTTCGTATCCAGCTCAGCGCCTCCCTGCCATATAACACGTCCCATATTGTGTCCCCGGTTGGTTTCAATCACTACATGACAGTTAACACCGGCTGTGAATCCCGGTCCAAGTCCGATCGTGAATAAGGATGAATCTAGAGTCGTCTCCGGTGGAGTTTTACGCATGCGTCCGTCGACCAGAGCTGATGCGTTAATCTGCGTGCTCAAGTTCGCAGCAGGATCGACAAGTACCGGAACGACATGCTCAGTGCGAAGCTGGGTGATCTGCTCGGAATCATGAACGAAGATGCCCCTAACGCCTCCCACCTCGATCTCTCCCGAATAAATAGCTTCGGCAAAGGCGACGCGCCGCCGGACAGCCAGGGGTTGCTGGATCTCGAGTACGACAATGTCGAAGCCACAGCGATGCAGGCGGACTGCCACCCCTGTCGCCAGGTCACCCCCACCCCGAATAATGATGAGTGGTCTTTCAATTTCCACGCTTATTGGATCTTTCCTATGCCGCGCAGGACTCGCTCAGGCGTTAGCGGAAACGAATCAAACCATGTGCCGAGCGCATCATGAACCGCGGCGATGACGGCTGGCGCCAATGGGATATAGGGCATCTCAGCCATCCCTCGCGCCCCCCAGGGTCCAATAGGGTCGGGATACTCAAGGATCAGCGATTCGACTTTGTCTGGGATGTCCAACACAGTGGGAATGAGATAGGTCGAGAGCTGACCGGTCTGGACGTAGCCCCCCTCCTGTTGAAAATCCTCCAGAATTGCGTAGCCAAGCGCTTGGACGACGGCACCCTCAATCTGTCCTTCAACCAACTGCGGGTTGATCGCCTGCCCTACATCATTGGCAGAGATAACATTCAGGACGCGTATTGCGCCGGTCTCCGTGTCCACTGCAACCGAGACAACCTGGGCGACATAACCATACGAGAAATTAGGCTCTGACTTGCCCGTTTTCGGATCAAGGGGTGTCGTCGCTGGTGGACGGTACTGATAAAAAGCGAGAGCTGGTCGTTCCCCATCTTTCCACTTTTCCAGCGCTTCTTCAGCCGCACCCCGGATCGCGTTTCCGCTCATGAAAGTCAACCGCGAGGCTGATGCGGATCCCGAATCCGCGGTTTGCGCCGTATCAGAGACGATCAAGTGGACTTTCTCAATCGGGACTCCGACCGCATCAGCGGTCATCTGCGTCATCGCCGTATGTGTCCCTTGCCCGACTTCCGCCCCTGCGTGATGCAGAACGACTTTCTCAATCTCTGACACACCGTGCAATTCGATCTCTGCCGAGCACTGCTCCGGCGCGCCGAACGAGAAGCCAACATTCTTGAAGCCGCAGGCGAAGCCCACACCGTGCCGGATGTGCTCTTCCTGTGTGTCATCAGGGGCTTTTTTTAACTCAGGTCTGCTCCAACCACGGTCTGTATGCTTCCACCCGGCTCTTTCTGCAGCCTTTTCGACGACCTTATCGATGCTTACGCCCTTCGGTAGA
>DAOUTT010000239.1 GCA_030668545.1 Anaerolineales bacterium
ATTACACCCAGATGGAAAACACCTCGGGCTTGACAGGTGCCGCTCCTATCTGGAACCAATTCATGCAATATGCACAAAATCGGCTGACTGGCGGTCAACCAACCGTGGTGGTCCGTCCCAGCGGCATCGTCGATCGCGTCGTCTGTTCCGTTTCCGGTACAGAACCATCTGAGTGGTGCCCCTCACAGAAGAGCGAGATTTTTGCCCACGACCAACCCCCGCTCCCGAAAGAGCAAGATTTATGGCGGGAGGTGTGGGTTGACACCTTCGCTCTTGAACTGGCTTCCCCTGAATGCGCGACGTACGTGGATGAGAAGTTGGGGTTGAATGTGGACGATCCCTGGGCGCGTGACTGGCTCAATGAGACTTCTGAAGGTGAAAAATGGGCTGAGGATATGGGTTTTGAAGATGATCCGCTCTTCTTCATACCTGATGCGGTATGTTCCAGCGACAGCCCCCAACCCATTATAGCTTTCACCCATCCATCCGCAGGGACCACGATCTCAACGAGTCCACTGGAGATATTCGGGCGAGCGGCAGCGACGAATGACTTCAGAGATTGGATCCTCGAATACGGGCTCGGCAGCAATCCCTCCTTTTGGCCTGATATCGCTCACAGCGACACGCAGATTAAGCAGCCAGAACAATTGATCAAATGGGATATTTCAAAATTACCCAACGGTCCAGTGACACTTCGCCTTGCGGTCCGGAGCAAGCGCGGCGGCGTCGCCATTGTTGAACTGCATCTGAATATCCTGATGCCGACCCCGACGCCCACGCCAACACTCACACCGACGGCAACCGCTACGCCTACACCCACGCCATCCGATACGCCTACGCCGACCGAGACCCCCACTCCTCCGTAGATCGCAAAATCTCACGGTGAAGACACAGCATGCTGCGTCTCTACTTCCATTCGCAGGCACAGCCAGCGGTTAACCACCATCGATCATGAATTCCCAATTAAAACCCTCCCGCAGTTTTCAATCTGCGGGAGGGAATAGACGCGGTACAGTAAAACCGGCGGGATGATTCTCAAGCAGCGATTTTACTCACGATCAAACCACAGTTCGCGGTAGACTCGATTCCAGTCTGATAAAGCGCGGCCGGAGATTACGAGACCAACTGCCAGCGCCACGCCGAGTTGCGTCCCATTTGCCCCGAAGAGCGCCCATAAGGGCATCAGAAGTATTCCTGTGACGATATTCCCTTTGGCGGAATGCTTAATCAAGAGCTGGAGCGCCGAACCAAGTCCGAGCGCCAGCACAAAACCCAATGGCCAGACCGCCAATAGCGCCCCCGCCCCGCTCGCCATTCCCATCCCGCCCCGGAACCCGGCGAAGATCGGCCAGCAGTGGCCAATCACAACGCACGCCGCGGCGACAGTCGGCGCTGCCTCCGTGCCGCCGAATCTGGCGGCCAGCCACACCGCTAAGTACCCCTTACCAATATCCGCCACCAACACGATTATGCCGGGGACCCAACCTGCTGCCCGCATAGTATTGGTTGCGCCGGCGTGGCCTGAACCCGAGCCGCGCACGTCAACTCCAACCTTCGCGCGAGTGACCAAAATGGCGAAGGGAATGGACCCAAGTAGGTACGCGATGACCGCGAAAGCGATGGTTCTCAGTACAGGTTCCATGATTTCGATCATACTAGGATTATTCAGACTGAGCCACCGGATTAACGATCAACCCCATGGGCATCACAGCAACGGCAGTTGTGGATCCTGATGTTCCGGTGGATCGATTGCTAATCGCTCCCGCAAATTCTCACGCGTTAACGTCGTCTCTGCTATGAGTCGTCTTACGAGGCGGAACTTTATCACTGGCGGACCATCTTGAAGCCAATCCTGCAGCCGCGGGTCTCTTCGTGCTTTCTCGGCCACCAGCTCTGCGCGGCCACCTGGAATAACATACGTAATCCCCTCCACCGCATCAGATTGAAGCACCCCTGCCCAGACGGCCGTTTCCATGATTCGGAACGCATAGGCTACTTCCCCATCATCCCCGAGCCACTTAATCATCTCCCCTTCGCTCACCTCAAACTCAAGCTGTGAGCCAAGGTTCACAAGCAGGCGCCTAATTTCATCGCAATCATCTTGACGAGCTGCGGCATAGTCCTCCGCGCGCAACCTCCAGCGGCCATCCGTGTCGGGTCCCTCTGCATACGAACGAAGACAGGCGGCGATAAGCCGGCGGTCAGGTGTGAGCAATCCTGGAAATTGTTTGCAGATTTGTTTGTCAAGTTCGTATGCAAATATCCAACCTTCTTTCCGCAGTGACTCGAGAACCCGGCGCTCAACGAGATCTGTGAGGCTCGCCTCCGCGAACGGCGGGTCGTGAAGCCAGTACAATCCGCTCTCTACCTCCGCTCCACGTCCCATGTGCAGAAAGGTCTTCCGATCGCCCAGGACTAACTCCAGAGACTCACCCATGACCTGCATGAACTGGCGCCCTTCCGCCTCACGGATGCTCGCGAGCAACCCCTCAGCCACGAGGTCAGACCAAGCAGCGGCATGCAAGAGTGGAAATGCTGACGGTTCAGCCCGTGAGGTGAGAATTTGCCGGTCTGAGGAGCGCATGCGCTCCTCTCTCCCCTTTTTCCCGCATGGTATCTGTGCAGCGGAGTCTACATTCCAATGAAAGATAGCCTGCTCCTCACCTGTACGCAGCGCGCGTCCACCCAGAGCGAATCCTGCTGCGTTAAATCCGGACAGGACCGCGGCGATAAAACCAGGTTCCGCTTCGGGTAGGTATGAAATCACAGGGGTGTCCGATTTTATCGAAGCCGCCATACCCGTGAGTACTGTGCCCAGCGCGGCCGCGTGCCACGACCAATCATACCGTCGACGGCGCAAAGCCACTTTGATTGGAGCTGCGGTTTCTCGCCCCCACAGCCAGGCTGCCCAAAGCGCTGAGAGGGTCCAAAATGCTTGATTGTGGCGCGGAGGCACGGTGAGCAACAAGCTTACTTGCGCGGGGTCAAGCGTCTCCATCAGATCCCTTACAGTGCCGGGGTAGATCGCTATCATCCCCTCCCGCATCGGGTTATCGCTCGGCCAATCGATTACCTGCAAATCGGGTTTCTCCATAGCCCAGGTTTCGACCGCCTGTTCAAGCGCGCGCCAGACATTTTGCTCTCGGTAGCGTTGTGAGGCTCTCAATTGACGCGGCCGCTCGCGACCCTCGGGATAACTCCATAGCGCGTTCGCTCCATCGAACGCAGAGAGCAGCAAGGCATGAAGCGCTCGTAGAAGTGATTCGTCGAGCGCCAATTGGTCTATCTTGTTGGTGATGGTTATAAGCGCGTAGATGGCACGGCCGGGATAAACAGAAAGAGCTACCTCCGCATGTTGGCGGTCCGGATCGCCGGCAGGGGCGACCTGTTCGAGTGCCAGGGCATGTTGCAGTCCCCGCCGCGAGAAATCGAGGGCGCGATTCCAGTCGTCCTCCGTCGTGGGAGATTCACCCGTGTGGGCACAGTGATCGCAAGAGTAAACCTTGTGGGTCGGACCACCCAACTCCGGATCCCACACAAAAAACTCGACGGATATGGCTTCACCGCACCTCGTACACGTGCTGCGATAGAGATCGAGGATGAAATGCTCCATGCGCGTATCATCCTTGGGAATTGCGGCCAAATGGGAGAGAGCCGCTTGCAGCTCTCCAAGCTCAAAAGGCTGAAGTGTGTACTGAAGGACGAAGCGTGTAACAGGGTTGTTCGCGGCAACTAGAACCGAACGCCCTGATTGGGCCGCCTCTAAAACCAAGCGTGGTGAAGCGCCAAAGGGATCCAATACTAGCCCCGCGGGCAGACGATCATCGGCCAGGACTTGCTCGATGACGCCCTCCTCCAGAGGCGGCATGAACCGCTTGAGAGGTCCTTGATGGCTGTCTGGGTATCCAACCGGTAAAGGTATATCCATCCTCTTGAGTATACGTCAACCCTGCCCTGCTTTGATCATCCTTTTCAAAGGAACCGCCGGTCGACGCCCGGGCATAGATGGTACGATTCGCCCAGATGCCGCATCTTTATCTGATTTCCCACCCGGGCTCAATATTTCAAGGACATAAATAGGGTAAGCGACACCCATTGTCACCCGGAAAGATGTGGCATAGACTCTAAACTGACGTACTGGTGAGATGCTTGATGAAACTTCGCAAGA
>DAOUTT010000038.1 GCA_030668545.1 Anaerolineales bacterium
ACGGTTCGATGATTTCTATCGTGAAAACTTCGATGTCCAGCTCTCCCAGGACCGCCGCTTGATAGCCGGAGCCGGTCCCGACCTCCAGGACTTTATCTCCATCCTCGACATCCAACTCCTGCGTCATTAACGCCACGATGTAAGGCTGCGAAATCGTCTGTCCGAAGCCGATTGGAAGCGGGTTGTCCGCATACGCCAAATGGTTATATTCCTCAGGGACAAACTGGTGCCGCGGGACTCGTCGCATCACCTCGATCACCTCAGGAGAGATAATCCCGTAGGCGATGACCCCTCGCTCGACCATCTGTTCGCGTGCTGCGACATACAAATCGATTTCCGCGATGTCTGTAGCCCTCTGGAGTTCTTCGGTTTCTTGGGGAACTTCACCGATATCTTCGACAGCATGCTGTCGGCCGCGCAGAAAGATCACTCCACCAACGAGGGCGACGACCAAGATAAGCACAACAAGGACGGTAAGCCGTTTAGACATCTCGACCTCCGCCCTTGATTGTAGTATGAAAAAATACTAATTTATTGCCAATTCAATGGACTCTGTATAAATATTAAAGCGTGGGGGATCATCAAAATGCTTCTTCACCGCGCATAATTCTGCTGAGCGGATCAGTGCTTCTTTATACTTCTCTGGAAAATTCTCGGGAACCTGGATCTCAAGATCAAACTGCTCAATCAATCCCGTTGCCGGATTAGAATGTGTCTTTTGAATGATGCGAACCCCATCTGTGGGCAACCCTCTCTGCTTTAAAAAACTCAGGACGTAGATCCCCGCGCAGGTCCCGAGGGATGCCAGGAAAGTCGCAAAGGGCGACGGCGCCGATCCTTCCCCGCCTCCCAGCGGTGATTGGTCCGTGTTTATCGTAAACGATCCGAAGTGGGCATCTACACGCGCGCCTCCGGGAAAGGTGATTTCCATCTCCATAATTGTCTCCATAAATTGATAATCACTTCTTCTTTGGATGCAGGAGAGCTCCCGAGGTTACATACTTCTGCCACCCCTTTATGATGAGATAGATTGGATAGATAAATAAAAAATAACGGGGCGGAGTGATCCGCCCCGTCATTCCTTACAAGATTCCTGGGTTACTTAGAAACCTAACCAGATTAAAGGCGCATACAGGATCTGTGGATAGAAATAATCCATGAACCATACGAATCCACCGCAAACGAGAATCAGGACGAAGCATCCCACACCTGCTAGAAGCCAGGGTTTCCCACCTTTCTTCTCCGGCGGCGAGGCTTCTTCCGCCGAGATCGGCGGCGAAGCTGGTTTAGCTTGCGCGGCTGGTTGGGCAGCCGCCTGAGGAGCTTTCTTCGCGGGTTCTGCAGTTGCAGCTGGTTGAGCAACCGTCGCCGCGGCCTCCGGTGATGTTGCGTCGAAGGTTAGGGATACGGTTTCTCCTAGAGCAACCAAATCGCCCGGGTTCATCACCCGCGGCGCCACCAATCGTTCACCGTTGACAAAGGTGCCATTGGTTGAACCAAGGTCCTCTAGAACATACCCTCCAGGGGTGCGGGTGATTCTGGAATGCTGTCGCGAGATTTCCGCGTCCCCGACAACGACGTCGTTTGTCACATCGCGCCCAATGAGCGAGACCTCCTTGGTCAACTCAAAAACTGTTCCAGGGTTCGGTCCAGTGCGAACGATCATGCGGAATTCTGATGATGACATCGCGCCTCCTCATTACGTACGCGATAGTGTACAAGCTGGTTAATGCCGAGTCAACTACCTTTCTGATTCTGTGCTACCTTTCTGATTCAAAGGGCGGACACGCAACCGTATTCCATCTACACCGATGATATCAACCCTCTCCCCGTTTGTAATTTCATCATCCTCGTTCTCAAGGATTGCGCTCCAGAGTTCTCCGCCAACCTGAACCGTCCCCCCGGGCGAGAAATCCGAACGTGCTTCCGCAGTGCGCCCCACCAACGACATGGCACCAACTTCAACCGGTTTAATTTGAGCGCGAATCACAAAGGCCAGGATTGCCAAAAAGCCAATCGCGATCGCAATACCAGTGCCAACCACAAGAGGGACAGAAACACGCCAAAAGGACGGCGTTGAAGGTGAATTAAACAGAACCAGAAAGCCGATGATAAACGATGCTAAACCCGCCACCGTTAACGCTCCATGTGTGGGGGCTTTAATCTCTAATATAAAGAGCACAAAGGAGGTGAGGACGAAAATCAATCCAAACCAGTTCACCGGTAAAACCCCGAGACCGTAGGTTCCCAATGCCAGGCACACGACACCAATAAAGCCGGCGATCCAACCGCCTGGCGAAGAGATCTCGATCAAGATAGCCTGAACCCCGACCGAAAGCAGCAAGAAGACGATGTTTGGATTGGTCAGGACTTGTAGAAATTGCTCAATGTAATTTTGGCGGATCTCCGTGACGATCGCATTTGCTGTATCCAGTACGCGCTCCCCGTGCGCATCAACCTTCCGGCCGTCAATTTGATCAAGGAGCATCTCAATATCGTCGGCGATGAAATCGATCAAACCAGCATCAAGCGCTTCTTGAGCAGATACCGCCTTCGCAGAGTCAATCATCGCTTCAGCCAGGTTCATGGCTTCTTCCCCCCGAGGTGCGACCAGGCCCCTAATCGTAGCTTTGAGAATCTCCTTCTCCTTGGCTTCAATCGTATCGCCGAGATCCTCTCCCTGCATCCCAACCGGGCTCGCGGCCCCGATTGCAGTTTCAGGCGCCATTGCAGCGAGATGCCCGGAGAATGTGATAATTGTGCCCGCACTCCCGGCAATCGCTCCTTGCGGGGCGACGTAAACCACTACCGGGATATGGCTTCCGCGGATCGCTTGCACCATCCGATTCATGAGATCAATGGACCCGCCGGGTGTGTCGATCTGGAAGATGAGCGCCTCGCCGCCTTCCTGCTCCGCCTGCTTAATCCCCCGTTCAAGGTACTCTACCATCGTGGGTGTTAAGGGTCCCGTTGCCTCCAATAAAAATACACGACCACCACCCTGCGCATTTACGCTCATCGGTATGATAAGCGCTATAAAAAGCAGAGAGATAATCGTGATGACTATCCTTCGAGACACTGTGCACCTCGTAATTTCGATTATATCCTCAAAATAGCTCGATTTTCACAGCTTGTCATGGTTTATGTCTGCTTTATAATCTCTTTAGACATAAGAATGCTTTAAAAATACTAAACGCTCGGATTAAGGACTAATCATGAAACGCATAGAGTGTTCTGAATTCCGCGATGAAGAAGGCGTCATCAGTCTGGAAAGCCGTATTAGGGGAACTTTGAAGCACGGAACAAAGTGGTATGGCGAACTGGAAGCCCAGAATGAAGCCTATGAAAAGTTAGGTAATACACTTGGCCACGAGCATTTGGCCATCTTCAATTTACCGCTCCCTGGCTCAGCGACTACAATTCCGATGCTGCTCCTCAGCCCACAAGGTGTGCGTGTGATTTTGCCGAGCCCACTCGTCGGCGTTTATCGGGCAAAGGGCGAGGCTTGGATGAAGTACGGCGGTGGACGATCACGCCGCTTCTCACCTGTCCGCCCGAATCTGCAATCTCGCGTTCTGGCGATGGCGCAGGAAGCTCACGACTACTTGCGAGAAAAGGGTTACGCTCTCCCAGAAGTCGAGGCGATACTGCTCTTCACGAATCCCAAGACCCACGTCGACACCGCCGACCCGAAGGCGCGTATTGTCCAGGCTGACGCCATTGACCATTTCGCCGCAAATGTGAATCAATTTCAAGCCATTATGAACCAGGATGACATCCTTGAGTTAGCTGAAGTTCTAACCAAACCAACCAGACCTAAGCCAGAGCCCATTCCTGAGCCTGTTCCAGAGCCCGATCCGGAACCTAGACCCGTCGACCCTATCCAACTGCCCGAGGATTCCCCCGTCGAATTAGATGCGGCTTTCGATATGGATGGTTCTGCACTCACCCCGCGTGATGAGCGCTCCTTGAAGCGCAGCCGCTTCCCATTCTCGCGTCGCCAGCGAATCCTCCTTGGTGTTTTGGTGTTCTTCGAAGTGATGATTCTGAGCATCCTCACCATTTTAGTGATTTCCTACAGCTTTTACGGTTAGGTCCGCCCACGACACAGGAGCCTTATTTGCCGCCTCTCCTCTCGATAATCGTGCCCGCCCACAATGAGGAAAATCGACTGCCGCAGAGCTTAGAGGCGATCCTCGAATTCGTCCATACTCAGCCCTACGAGTCCGAAATCGTCATTGTTGAAAATGGAAGCTCGGACCACACAGCGCAGATCAGCCAGGATTACGCAGCCCGCCATCCAGAGATTCAAGCACTTCAAGAACCTGTTGCCGGGAAGGGTTTGGCTGTCCGTAGAGGTATGCTTGCAGCAAAAGGTGATTTTCGTTTTATCTGCGATGCCGATCTCTCAATGCCAATCGATGAGGTGAACCTCTTTCTCCCTCCCCAGGCCCCTCCCTTCGATATTGCCATTGCCTCGCGTGAAATTCCCGGTGCAGTTCGTTACGACGAGCCACATTACCGTCACCTGATCGGGCGGGCTTTTAATCTCCTCGTCCGCGTTGTCACACTTCCCGGTCTGCAGGACACCCAGTGCGGCTTCAAATGTTTCCGGGCGGAGGCAGCCGAGGAGCTTTTTCCACTGCAGACGATCGCCGGTTGGACATTCGATGTTGAGATCCTTTTCATCGCCAGGACGCGAGGTATGCAAGTCATCGAGATCCCGATTAACTGGTATTTCAACTCGGGGAGCAGGGTGCGCATCCTGCGCGACTCGGCCACGATGTTCGCAGATCTCTTTCGTATCCGCCTCAACAATCTAAAAGGGGTTTATGCCAAGGAATGACCGCGGGCGTGCCCCCGATCTCGTTCTCGAGCTCGCGCTTCACAATGACGGAATAGCAATAATCGCCGGCATTGATGAAGCTGGGCGAGGCGCATGGGCAGGTCCCGTGGTTGCAGCGGCCGTTGTTCTCCCGCTGGAGAGATCCGACCTGAAAAGCGAACTTGACGGCGTTCGTGACTCAAAACTACTAAGCGCACATCAACGCGGCCATTGGGCTGGAAAAATACGGGAAATCGCATCCACGATCGGTGTCGGCCAGGCGACAACCGAAGAGATTGACACGCTGGGTTTGATATCAGCCACGCGGACTGCGATGGCCCGTGCCATTCATGAACTCGATCCCTCACCAGATCATCTCCTGATCGACCACATCCTGCTGCCAGAGTCTGAACTTCCTCAGACGGCGCTGCCCAGAGGCGACGCGATTGTGCTCTCGATTGCAGCCGCATCAATCATCGCAAAAGTGACCCGCGACACGATAATGATTGAGCTTGATGAGCGCTATCCGGGCTACGGCTTCCCCCAACACAAGGGATATGGTACGAGTGTTCATAGGGAGGCACTGGCTGCGCTTGGACCCGCGCCCGTCCACCGACGTTCCTTCACACCGATAGCAGCGCTCCTCTCCAGGACCGCGGCACCAACATAAAGGACCGCTAGTCTCAATCGTCTCCTATCCGGCGAGACGTAGCAAACATAACTAACGACATTCGACATTCTTGATTGTTACCCTTCTCATTGATTCAAAATACCAGAAGGATTACACTACACCTAAATACGCTCGGAGCCTAAGTCTTGTCCCTTGATGCTTTCTTCTCTCCCCAATCCATAGCGGTCATCGGCGCGTCGACCAACACCTCAAAATTAGGATATGCCGTTCTCGACAATTTAGTAAACGGCGACTTCCTGCGGGATGGCCGCAAAGTCTACCCGATTAACCCCAAGGCCGACGAAATCCTTGGTCTTCCTGCATTTCCAGTTGTTTCAGATATCCCGGACCCAATCGATCTGGCTGTCATCGTAATCCCGTATCCCCTGGTGCCCGAGGCGATGCGCACTTGCGGCGAGAAAGGAATCCCGGCGGTAATCGTGATCAGCGCCGGTTTCCGTGAGGCGGGCATGGATGGACTCGAGCGGGAGCAAGAGCTTATTGAGATCACCACCGAATACAACATCCGCCTGATCGGTCCGAACTGCCTTGGTGTGATCAATACTGTAATCCCGATGAACGCCTCATTCTCCGCCGGCCTGCCGCCGAAGGGTCCAATGGACTTCATGTCCCAGTCCGGCGCGTTAGGGACTGCAATCCTCGATTGGGCTCAAGCCGGCAGGTTGGGTTTGAGCAAATTCGTCTCCTTGGGAAACAAAGCCGATGTTAGCGAGATTGATCTACTGCGCGCTTGGGCGAAGGATCCAACGTCGAACGTCATCCTTTCCTACATGGAAGGGCTGCCCGATGGGCAGGAATTCATCAGCGTGGCGCGCGAGGTCTCGAAGATCAAACCGATCGTGGCGCTAAAATCCGGCGTTACGCAGGCCGGCTCCCGCGCCGTGAGTTCCCACACGGGCTCGCTGGCAGGGTCTGAACAAGCCTACGAAGCCGCATTCCGACAGTCGGGCGTCCTTCGGGCTCATTCCCTGCAGGACTTATTCGACATGGCCCGGGCATTTGGCTATCTCAGCCCCCTGCAAGGCGATCGCATTGCGATCGTGACTAACGCGGGCGGTCCTGGCATCCTGGCAACGGACGCGCTGGAACGAGCCGGATTAAAGCTCGCCAGGTTTAAACCAGAGTGCATAAAAGCGCTCGAACAGTTTCTGCCCGACGCGGCCAGCGCAGCCAACCCCATTGACGTTCTGGGAGATGCTCGCGCCGACCGCTACCGCTTTGCCCTTGAGCAGGTCATTAAGAGCCCATCGGTCGACGGCATACTCGTCATCCTTACGCCGCAAGCCATGACCGAGATTATAGAAACTGCCGATGTAATCACCGAAATCAGCGAGAAAGTCGACATCCCAATATTGGCTTCCTTCATGGGCGAAGCTCGGGTCAAGGCCGGTATTGAAATCATGGCAAAACACAACGTTCCCAACTTCGCTTTCCCAGAGCGCGCGGCGATGGTGCTCCAGGCGATGAGTCAATATCGGGAATACCGCGCAAGACCTTTACCCAGTTTCGAGAGTTTCGATGTCGACCAGAAGGCCGTGCGTGAAACGATAGACCGTGTTCTCGATGAGGGTAGGCTTTCAATCGGGGATGCGGAAGCGAAGTCGATCCTCACTGCCTATGGGCTTCAAGCGCCCCCTTCTGAGATTGCAGAAACAGCCGAAAATGCAGTCGAGATTGCGGCGGATATGGGCTATCCCGTCGTTTTGAAAATCGCCTCACCTGATATCCTGCATAAAACCGACGTAGGCGGCGTAAAAGTCGGCCTTCAGAATGCCACGGATGTGCGCGACGCATTCGACTTGATCACATATCGGTCGCAGCGCTACCTCCCGGAAGCACATCTATGGGGGTGTCAGGTTCAAAAGATGGTGCCCTCCGGATTAGAAATCCTCATCGGTATGAATCGCGATCCCCAATTCGGCCCTCTGGTTACATTCGGTCTTGGTGGTATCTACGTAGAGGCGCTCAAGGACGCTTCCTTCCGAATCGCACCCTTCTCGCGCGATGAAGCTGCACAGATGCTCACCGAGATCCGCGCTAAAGCCCTGCTCGACGGCGTCCGCGGCGAGCCGCCTGTTGATAAGGAGACATTAATCGACGCGCTGCTCCGAATCGGCCAACTCGTCCTGGACTTCCCCGAGATCGCCGAACTCGACATCAACCCCTTTATTGTGTATGAAGAAGGCCGCGGAGGGGTTGCGCTCGATATGCGTCTGATCCTTCTTAATAATGAAAGTAAATCTTCCCCCGAGCAAGTGGACACCCCAGGGAGTTTCAAATGAAATGTTTGTATATCACTTCTGTCGAACCACACTCCGGCAAAACTGCCGTCTGTCTCGCTCTTGGACAAATGATGCAATCAGATGGATACAAGGTGGGGTACATGAAACCTGTGAGCACCCAACCTTGGCGTACTCCCGATGGCAAATTGGCAGATGAAGATGCCGTCTTCGTCCACAGCTCATTGGGTTTAGATGGCGATCCTTTAAAAGCTTCGACCATCATCATCACTGCATCGACGCTGCGAGAGCGCCTTAAGAATCTCAGCGAGCATGATCTTGTGGGCGATATCCACGAAGCCGTAAAAACTACGGGGAAGGGGAAAGATGTCTTGCTTCTCGAGGGCGGCGCCAGTCTACGCGAGGGCTATGCCATGGGACTTTCAAACTTATCCGTCGCGGAAGACCTCGGCGCACCGGCGTTGGTAATCGTTCCTTTTAGGGGTGACATGCACCTCATCGACGACGTTCTCGCCGCCCGTTTTCGCCTTGGCGAGCAGCTTCTAGGCGTGCTGATAAACCGGGTTCCTGAGAGTAACCGCTCTTTTGTCGATGAATATGCTCTCCCCTATTTCCAGGCGAAGGGCATCTCCGTTATTGGAGTCCTGCCGGTCGTACCCCGGCTCTCCGCACTCAGTGTTGGAGAACTCGTAAATTTACTCACCGCCGAAGTCTTGACGGAGGGGTTGGATCCGGACGCCTTAGCGGAGACGATCACCGTCGGCGCGATGACGGCCGACGCTGCACTCTCCCGCTTCCGCCGCTACAAGAACAAAGCCGTCATCACCGGAGGAGATCGGACGGATATTCAACTCGCTGCGCTTGAAACATCAACCGTCGTCCTCATTCTTACCGGCAATCTACGGCCCAGCCCGCTGATCATCCAACAGGCAGAGAGTCTCGGCGTCCCCATCCTGTTGGTTAAAGAAAACACCATGGAGACGATCGAAATCATTGAGAGATCCATAGGGAAGACTCGCCTGGGACAACCGGAGAAAATGGAGACTTTCTTAAACCTGATTGCAGAAAACGCCGATGTCGCCAGTATCTATAAAGAACTTGGGCTTAAATGAATCTCAGATCATGAGATTTACAACGACCTAAACCGATTGCCGCGCTGACGCAAAACTAAAAATTGGGTAGACACAACAAGGGGCTGCCCAGATATCACTTTTTGGACAGCCCTCTTCAATTTAAACCAATCGATTTGCTTTCTCAATTGTTTGTTTTCAATTCCTACACGATCGATGCAATCTCAACCTCAAGCCTGGCGATATCTGCCCGTATATCCGCCGCCATTTCCGCCAGCAGGTTGCTCCCATTCCTCTCGGCGATGCTGACCTCGAGCATCAAGCGAACGGTATGAGAGTTGATTAAATCCTGCAGTTGTCTATCTAAAGCCAAGATTACGCGATCGAGACGTACGATCTCAGCCTTTAGATCTACCATTATTTGCTCGCGCGTCTTATCCGCGGGTGCTTCAGGGCGGTCTGGCTTCTGTGCCAGCTTTTTCATCGCTGATAGATTTTGGGCAGCGTATGCATCATTTATCTGCGCCATCACCTTCTCCCGCCGGCGTTTTTCTTCAGGGTCGGTGACCAAATCCGGATGGAAGCGTTTGGCGAGGGTGCGGAAAAGTTGCTTTAGTTCCGCCTTCGTCTCATCGGACACTGGCGCTGTTGGTTGGGGTTCGGCCGGCTTCTCGCGCGGCGCCCAGGTCCGGCGAAATTGCTCAGCGACATCGGCGTTGAAATCGGGGGAGTCCGCACCATCTCCCCACTGCGCCCGATGTGCGGCACGCAGGCGAGCTTGTTCTACTTCCGCTTCTAACGAAATCAAACGCAGTTGGAATGATCCAACCTGGGCCTCATACTGGCGTTCGAAACGCTCCAAATCCGCTTGCATGTCGGAGAGTTCGAACTGAAGTTGAGCAACTCTCTCCTGCCTCTCAGCTACATCTACTTCAAGGCCGCGTAGATCCGAGTCGCCCGCGCGGTCAAGGGCTTGTTTGAGTGATCGCCGATTTCGCTTCTGAAACATTAATTGCCTCGCCAGCTATACTCACCGCTGCTTTGCTACTTCTAAAAGGCTATTCGCGCCTCAGACACAATCCTTCCCAGGATAATTATGCCTTATTTAATCACCTAACAGAAAGGCATTTGGGCATTTGTTTTCACTTATGGCTTTGGTTTTTGTTTCCTGGTGCTTTATCGCAAGGACCGCGGCGTTCGGCGGGACATGCGTGAGGCGTAATATCCCAACGCTCCTGCAGAGAGGAGCAAGAGCACACCAATAAAGCCCAAAACTGTCGATCGACCCCCGTCGTCAGTATTGAGCGACCCGCCAATGGAAGAGCTCGGTTGCGCACCAAATTGAAGATACTTGATATCTCCTGGTTTTAGAGTTACAGGCACATTCAAACCCGTCGTAGGGTTGTACTCTGGAGGAACCGCTGCGCTGACGTTGTAATCACCGTTCGTTAATTCCGGGAAACAATGGCCGACTGGATCATCTTCGATTAAATCCTCCGTTGTGACTTCGCCGGCGACGACGCCATTGACATCAACAACGCTAATCTGTCCACCCGCGAGAGGCAATTCCCCCTCTTCAAGCCGCCCATTGCCGTTCTCATCCATGAAGAGCAGTATGCAAATTTCGGCGGTTCCAACGACCTGCGTCGGTGTTATGATGCCCTGTGTTGGCGTCGCTTGGGCGTCGCCAGGCGCAGCAGTCGCAAGCGCTGGTCCTCCTACGCCCAATTCGAGTTCCATTCCTTGCGTTATGTAATCTCCCGGTTGAATTCCATTCATCGCCATGAGTTCTTCAAGTGTGATGCCGGCAATAGCGGCAATGCGCCAGAGCGAATCTCCCACCTGGACAATATAAATGATCTTGCCATCCTGGCGCGGCGTGGGGGTGAGAAAAGGCGTGGGTTGGAGAACAGGTCTGGGACTGACCTCGGCGCGAACCGCTGCCATTGGATAAGCCATCCAAAGGAAGCCTGCCAAGATACTCACAAAAAGAAGGATGTGTTTTAACCGTCGTGTTATCACTTTATGGACCCTGTCCATCGATTATAGCCCCTTCGGGGTTCAACGAACAATAGCGATCGAGATTTACAATCCGATACTCGGCAGGTACCG
>DAOUTT010000212.1 GCA_030668545.1 Anaerolineales bacterium
TGCTCGCTGTCCGCGATATCACGCAAGTCGCTCGCCTTTATGCGGGCGGTACTTTCCGCTTTCGGGAAGCCTATATCACACTGTCCGTTATGTACCTGACCATGACGATTGTTCTCTCGCTGGTTGTCCAGGCAATTGAAAGGCGGCTTCGTAAAAATGACTGACGCGCAACACATTATCGTGGTCAAGGATCTCCATAAACATTTCGATCAGGTACACGCCCTGAACGGCGTAAGCTTGAAGGTCGAACCCGGCAAGGTTGTTGTGATCATTGGTCCCAGTGGATCGGGGAAGTCAACCTTGCTTAGATGCGTAAATTATCTGGAAGTCCCAACTGAGGGAGAGGTCTGGATAGACGGCGAGCAGCTCACATCGGATCAGAAACAACTTAACAAAGTACGGGCGGAAATCGGTTTGGTATTCCAGCTTTTCAATCTTTTTCCTCATCTCACCGCGATGGAAAACGTCACCCTCGCACAAAAGGTTGTGCGCAAACGATCCAAAGCGGAAGCTGCTGAGATTGCCATGAAACAATTAGAAAGAGTGGGCATACCGGAAAAGGCAGATGTATACCCTTCTCAACTCTCAGGCGGTCAGCAGCAGCGTGTGGCGATTGCCCGCGCTCTCTCTATGGACCCCAAGATCATGCTCTTTGACGAGCCCACTAGCGCGCTCGATCCGGAGATGATTAAAGAAGTACTGGACGTCATGCTCGATCTCGCCAAGGAAGGCATGACCATGCTGGTCGTTTCGCATGAGATGGGCTTTACCCGCGCCGCAGCAGATGAAATAGTCTTCATGGATGAGGGGCTCATCGTTGAACACACAACCCCCCATGACCTTTTCGCCAACCCGAAGGAAGAGCGAACGAAGCTCTTTCTCTCTCAGATCCTGGAACATTAATCTAGAATGGTCAGGAGATCGTTCAAGGCATCTTTGGTATTAAATCGAGAGCTGTTGGGCGCCTGCCGGACTTATCTTTATAGATATTTCGCATTTGTATAATATCGGGAGCGCACTGGCACAGGTGACTGAAAACGGGGTCATTTATTCGATTAATGTAAGAAGGCCGCCCTATGGCGACCTTTCGGTAGTGCGCTGGGCGGGACTTGAACCCGCACGCCTTGCGGCACATGATCCTCAACCATGCCTGTCTGCCAATTCCAGCACCAGCGCGATTTTTGTTAGAACCGCGGTATTATAGCCCACACACCATGAATGTCAAACTTTTTATCTGCAGTCACAGGTGATGCGATCCTAGATACACAAAGAGGTTTCAAATTCTTAGCGATGGATCTGACTCTTCTCCAGGGTTAGCAAGGAGATTGTTGCGATGCGAATAGTCCTTGATGCGATGGGAAGCGACACACACCCTGGTCCGGAAGCACAAGCCGCGCTCGAAGCTTATAAACTCTGGGGTGACCCGATCTTGCTCGTCGGTCCAGAAGCAGAATTAGATGCTCTCATCGCCGATATCGGCGGTGACCCGAACGCAGTGGAGATCGTCCACGCCCCCGAAGTTCTGAAGATGACGGACAAACCAGCCAAAACCGCCCGCGGAAAGGCTGAAACTTCGATGGCTGTCGGCATGGACCTCCTCAAAGAGGGAAAAGCCGATGCGTTCGTCACCGCAGGCAACACCGGCGGCGCAATGGCAAATGCTCTATTCCGCCTTGGCCGGATCCGTGGCGTTAAACGCCCAGCACTCGCTGCAGCATTTCCCGTTCAGGATGGCTCTGCTGTGATGCTCGACATCGGCGCGAACACAGATTGCCGCCCGGAGTATTTGTTTCAATTTGCCGTGATGGGAGCAGTGTACGTCTCTCAAGCGTTCGACAAAAAGAACCCGCGAATTGGTTTGTTATCAAACGGCGAGGAGCCAGGGAAAGGCAATATGCTTGTCAAGGACACTTACCCGCTCCTGGAGGCCTCTGGCATGAATTTCATCGGCAATATCGAACCGAAAGAAATCTTCGCCGGCAAGGTAGATGTAGTAATCGCTGATGGTTTCGACGGGAATGTGTTTATTAAAGCCAGTGAGGCTGTAAGTAAATTCCTGATTGACATCATCCGTGATCAGATCCGTTCCAATGCCATCTCCTCAATCGGAGGTCTGCTCGCTAAACCCGCTTTTTCTCATGTGCGCAAGCTTCTTGATCCATCGGAATATGGTGCAGCTCCACTTCTGGGTGTAAATGGCCTCGTCTTTATCGGTCATGGACGGTCAAATTCCAAGGCGCTTGTCAATGCTATCCGCTTCGCCCGGCAGGCGGTCGAAGGTGACATGTTAGAAGCAACTCAGTCTGCGATCAAAGAACGATTAGCTGCGAAATAGGAGAGCGTCTCTTGAAAAACGACCTAAAGGCCAACAACACCGTTGTGATCACCGGTATAGGATTGGTCACATGTCTGGGATCTGATAAAGAGACCTTCTGGAATTCCATCCTGCAAGGTAAATCTGGGATACGCAGAATCACACAATTCGATTCCAGTGACATGCCCTGCCAAATTGCGGGTGAGATCCCCGATTTTGATCCTTCTCAATTTATACCTATGAAAGAAGCTCGGCGGATGTCGAAATGTTCTCAGATTGGCTTGGCTGCTGCAATCCAAGCCATGGATGACGCAGCCCTTCCCCAAGAGAGCCCCCAACCCGAACGTGCGGGCGTTTACTTTGGAACGGCCATTGGCGGGTGGGATCGAGGCGTAAAAGGAATCTATGAGCTTCACGAGAAGGGATTATCCCGGGTTAACCCATTCATGCTTCCCTCCACCCTGGCGAACATGCCCGCGTTCCATGTTGCCAAACATTTCGGGGCGCATGGACCTAATATCACAATCACAACCGCCTGTGCCACCGGAACCCAAACCATTGGTGAAGCGGCACAGGCGATCCGAAATGGATGGGCGGATGTCATAATCTCCGGAGCCACAGATGCCCTCATAAGTGACTTCATGATCGGTGGTTTTTCCATCATGCGTGCCATCCCTACGAGTTATAACGACTCGCCGGAACTCGCCTCGCGACCTTTCGATGCCAAACGGGAGGGCTTTGTGTATTCAGAGGGAGCGGCATGTCTTATTCTCGAGTCGCTCGAGCACGCGAAAAACCGCGGGGCAAACATCTACGCCGAGGTCGCTGGATATGCTTCATCAAGCGATGCCTTTCATATCGCCGCGCCCGATCCTGGCGGAGATGGTGCCGTGAGTGCGATGAACCTTGCACTGAAGGACGCCGCTGTCCATCCTGATGAAATTGATTACATCAACGCCCATGGAACTTCCACTCCGGCAAATGACGCTACAGAAACCACCGCAATTAAGAAGCTCTTCGGTGACCACGCCTACCAGATCCCCATCTCCTCAACGAAATCAATGGTCGGACATGCGATGGGCGCCTCGGGTGCGATCGAAGCAATCGCGTGTGCGTTGACCCTGGAAAACGGCGCAATCCACCCGACGATTAACTACGAAAACCCGGATCCCGAATTAGATCTCGATTACGTGCCGAACGAGGCCAGGCAGATTCAGGTAAATACCATTCTCTCCAACTCTTTCGGTCTTGGGGGGCAAAACGCCTGTCTCGTACTTAAACGCTGGGAGCATTAAATGCGGCTATATCGCAACGAACGTCTAATTAAGCGGAATAAATTCCTGGGGCGAGTGATGATGTTCGGCGGGTTGGGGGCATCATTTGCCGCGGTGCTCATAGTCTTCCTCCAACCAGCGCTTCTTTCTCTCGCCTTTGGTTTAATGCTGGCGGGTGGTCTCTTCTCACAACTCGGTACAGCTGTATACAATCGTTTCGGTCGCAGCCCGCGAATAGACGAGGTCCTTGACGATTCGCTTAAGGGGCTGGGCGACGACTACACCATGTTTCACTATTACCTGAGCACAAATCACGCTCTCTTCACACCTGCTGGCGTATTCGCGCTTATCCCCAGAGATGAAAAGGGCAAGGTTCGATACGAATCGGACCAGTGGATTCTCAAACTTAGTAAGCGCAGATTCGGTCGGAGCCAAAAACCACTTAAAGATATTGAGCGAATCGCTGCACGGGAAACGAAGGCATTGGAACGATCGCTAACCAAAAAGCTCCCCAATTGTTCCGAAATACCCGTTAACCCTCTCCTGGTGTTTGTCGCCGATGAAGCAACCCTCGACCTGGATGGTTCACCTATCCCGGCTTCTCATCGCAAGAAACTCAAGTCAACCATCAGGCGGTTAGAACGTTGTAAGTCCTTGTCCGCCGATGAAATTCATCAACTGGCAAGTGCATACAACCTCACGCCTGACGATTCGGATTAGGTTAGCTCTCCTCTAAAGACATTGGAAAGGCAACCTACGATCGAAGCATCTCGCACTTCGATCCGAAGGGTGATTCCTGCCATGAACGAGATTCTTCGTCGCTTTGCTCCTCAGAATGACAAGAACGGAAGGATTCTGCAGTAATAAATGTCCTTCCGAGCGAAGCGAGAAATCCCTGTGATGTCGCTCTTGCTCGCTCCGTCTCTGGAGACGAAGGAATCCCCCTTCCTTAGATTCTCGCACGCTGATTTATATCTACTCAGGGATTTCTCGTCACTTTGCTCCTCGAA
>DAOUTT010000021.1 GCA_030668545.1 Anaerolineales bacterium
GCCGGAAGGTGTGGAGATGGTGATGCCTGGGGACAATGTGAACCTGACGGTGGAGCTGATCACGCCGGTGGCATTGGAGAAAGGTTCGAAGTTTGCGATCCGCGAAGGCGGTTTGACGGTTGGAGCGGGCGTTATCACAGAGATCCTGGAATAGGTGAACAATGGCAAAACAGAAGATTCGTATCCGGCTGAAGGCATATGACCATCGGGTACTCGACACATCGGCGCAGCGAATTGTTGAAACCGCCGAGCGCACAGGCGCTAAAGTAGTCGGGCCAGTCCCTTTGCCAACAAGAATTGAACGCTTCACAGTCCGCCGGTCGACGTTTATCGATAAGGACTCACATGAGCATTTTGAGATTAGGACTCACAAGCGCTTAATTGATGTCATGGAGCCAGATACAAAGACGATCGATACACTAATGCGTTTGAATCTTCCAGCCGGTGTAGATATTGAGATTAAGATTTAACAATTGATTTTGCGCCCCGGAGAACAGAACAATCTTAGGGTGCACGAGTAGCAAAGTGGCCGTGTAAGAGCCGGACGGGCGAATGGAACACCAATCCGAGCTTCCTTTCCCTGGCGGTTTACTACACGGTGATCGGGGATGATGCAGCCAAGCCCTGGCTGACAGTCCCGTCAAGGAATTTGAAATAGGAGAGAGAGAATGAAAGGGCTTATTGGCAAGAAAGTCGGCATGACCCAGGTTTTCGATGAATCGGGCAATATTGTCCCGGTTACGCTAATCGAAGCTGGGCCTTGTTATGTCACGATCATTCGCCGCCCGAAGCGCGATCACTATAAAGCCGTTCAGCTCGGTTTTGGAGAAGCCAAACCCAAGCATCTCTCAGGTGGTCAATTAGGTCATCTGAAGAAGAACGATTTACCGCCGCTGCGCTATCTGCGTGAATTCCGGGTGAAATCGGTTGAAGATCTGAAAGAAGGGGATCAGCTCAAGGTAGATGTTTTTCAGGTTGGGGATTTTGTAGACGTCACCGGCATCAGCAAGGGCAAGGGGTTCGCCGGCGGTATTAAACGACATAGATTTCATAGGGGACCCAAGACGCATGGCCAGTCTGATCGTGAGCGTGCTCCAGGATCAGCGGGCGCAGGCTCAACCCCCGGTCGAGTTTTTAAGGGGAAGAAAATGCCGGGACACATGGGAACGGCAAGGGTGACATCGCAGAACATTCGCGTGGAATTAATTGATCCTGAGCGTAATTTACTTGGTGTCCGTGGAAGTGTGCCGGGTGCTCGGGGCAGCGTAGTCATGATCAAAGAAGTACGTAAGCAATAGATCCTCCGGAGCGAGCGATGAAAGTAGACGTTATAGACATCAAAGGAAAGAAGATAGAGACCACGGAGCTCCCTCCGCAGATCTTTGAAGCGCCGATCAAGCGTGATCTGATGCATCAGGCACTCGTTCGACAGCTTGCCAATGCTCGGTTGGGGACCCACAAGACCAAGTCGCGGGGCGAAGTCCGTGGCGGTGGTGCGAAACCGTGGCGTCAAAAAGGCACTGGACGAGCGCGCCATGGATCACGCCGTTCGCCAATCTGGGTTGGCGGTGGGGGAGCCCATACGCCTCGGCCGCGTGATTACAGCAAGAAAATGCCCCGAAAAATGCGCCGGGCGGCTTTATGCTCTGCACTGTCGGTTAAAGCTGCTCAAAATGAGATCATCGTGCTTGATAAGTTCTCAATGACTGCACCGAAGACGAAGGAAATGGTAGAGGTGATCAATAGAATCGCCGGACAGTCAAGCACATTGATCATCCTGCCGGGCGAGAATACCAATGTCGAGTTGTCGGCGCGCAACCTGCAGAAAGTTAAAACATTGCGAGCCAATTATTTGAATATTCGCGATTTGCTGGGATACGAGCGGCTGGTGATGCCGCTGGACGTGCTGGATGTGATCCAGTCGTATCTGGGCAGCTGAGGAGCGCCGAGATGACAACAATATACGATATCCTGCGTCGCCCGCTTATTACAGAGAAGACGAACTTTCAGAGCAGTAATCTGAATCAATTCACTTTCGAAGTTGGCTCGAAAGCTAATAAGCAGCAGATCAAAGAAGCAGTTGAGGCGATGTTTGATGTAACGGTCCTGCGCGTGAATGTTATGAATCGACCCGCGAAGGTGGCGCGTAATTTACGGAACCGCCGACGCCAGATGCGGCGAGGCGGATACAAGAAAGCGATTGTTACCCTGAAGCCAGGGGACAACATTGATGTGTTCGAAGGGGTTCTTTAATGCCGGTAAAAAAATATAAACCCACCTCACCCGGTCGCCGGGGAATGAGCGGACATACATTTGAGGAGATCACGAAGACCAAGCCTGAGGGCTCGCTTCTGATCTCCAGGAAACGCTATGCGGGGCGCAATAATACAGGGCGAATCACAGTTCGACATCGCGGAGGCGGACATAAACGCCATATTCGCAAGGTCGATTTCAAGCGGGATAAGCGGGAAATACCGGCTCTAGTGGCTGCGATTGAATATGACCCCAATCGCTCTGCCCGCCTTGCGCTTCTTCACTATAACGATGGCGAGAAACGATATATCATCGCTCCTTTGGGGTTGCGAGTCGGCGATACTGTATTGGCGGGTCCCAAGGTGGAAATTCGCCCGGGTAACAGTCTGCCGCTAGCGAGCATCCCATTGGGAACGACCATTCACAACATCGAATTGAGCGAAGGGCGTGGTGGCCAGATGGTGAGATCCGCAGGCACCTCGGCGCAGTTGCTGGGTAAAGAGGGCGCCTATGCGGCAATCCGTCTGCCATCAGGCGAAGTACGCAGAGTTCGCCAGACATGCTACGCAACCGTTGGAGAAGTCGGCAACCCTGATCATGGCAACATTAAATTGGGGAAGGCCGGGCGTAAGCGTCATAGGGGAATCCGACCCGCAGTGCGTGGATCGGCGATGAGCCCGCGCGATCACCCTCATGGTGGCGGCGAGGGAAGATCCCCGATTGGTTTGCCCGGACCGAAGAGTCCGTGGGGTAAGCCAACGCTGGGTAAGAAGACACGCCAGAATAAACGCACAGAGAAATACATTATCCGTCACCGATCAAAGCGTCGCCGTTAGCTTTTCAAATCATAAACGGTGGAGGCGAAGAAGAATGTCTAGATCATTGAAAAAGGGTCCCTTTATTGACCCGAAGTTACTAAGAAAAATTGAAGAGATGAACGAGCGCGGCGATAAGACCGTCATCCGAACGTGGAGTCGGGCGAGCACCATCTTCCCGCAAATGGTCGGTCATACTCTTGCCGTGCATGATGGTCGGCGCCATGTGCCGATCTACATCACCGAGAATATGGTTGGGCATAAGTTGGGGGAATTCGCGCCCACGCGGACTTTTCGAGGACATGTTGGGAGAGATAGGACCACTCGCACGAGGGAAGAAGAATGATAGATCCTGTCGATGTGCGCGCGAAAGTTCGATATGTCTCGATATCACCGCAGAAAGTGCGGCTGGTCATCGATCTTGTACGCGGCATGAATGTCGTTGAGGCGATGAGCGCATTACGGTTTGAGCAGAAAGCTGCAGCCAAGCCGGTTTATAAACTGCTTCGCTCCGCGGTGGCGAACGCTGAGGAGAACATGGGTCTTAGCAGAAATGATCTCTTTGTGCACACCATTTATGCTGATGTTGGCCCTACCCGCCGGTGGAGGCGCTTCGGCGCACGCGGACGGTTCAAGCCATTGTTGCGGCGCTCTTCACATATTAGCGTCATCCTCCGCGAGCGCGAGGCTGAGGCAGTCTGAGAAGAACCTAAGCCTGACCACTGAGCGGGAGGCAATCTCGTTGAGAAACATCCAGCTCGTGGTGGGGAAAATAGTAAGGATTTGAGCGAAAGGAGATAGTATGGGGCGCAAAGTCCATCCAATAGGTTTTCGTCTGAAGATCAATAAAACCTGGGACTCCCGTTGGTTTGCAACGCCAGATAAATATGCAGATCAATTGCACGAGGATCTTGAGATTCGTAATGTGATATTCAAAGCCACGCCGCGGGCGGGCATTTCGAAAATTGAAATCGAGCGCTTCCCGAATAGCGTCCAGATCATCGTTCACACGGCTCGGCCAGGGATTGTCATCGGTCGGAAGGGTGCGAACGTGAAGGAACTGCGCCGCATGATTCAGGAGTTGACAGGGACAACCGTAAAGCTCGATATTTCAGAAATCAAAGAACCTGATCTTGATGCTCGCTTAGTGGCAGAGAATATCGCTAATCAGCTCGAGCGACGGATAAGCCATCGCCGGGCGATGCAGCGAGCAATCGGTCAGACAATGAGGCAAGGGGCTGAGGGCATTAAGGTGATGTGCTCGGGCCGTCTAGGCGGCAATGAAATGGCTCGCCGTGAGTGGATGCGTGAGGGACGTGTTCCAGCGCAAACGCTGCGAGCGGACATAGACTTTGCTCGCGTTGATGCCGGGACGAGCTACGGCCGCATTGGGGTCAAGGTTTGGATTTATAAAGGCGAGATATTACCGGAAGCTTTAGAAGAGTCGGAAGCGATGGATGTGTACGTCAGCGAGTGAGATTTCTCACGTCCTGAGCGATGAGGTGTGGCGATGTTGATGCCAAAGCGATCTAAACATAGAAAGCAAATGCGCGGGCGGATGAAAGGGAAAGCAAGCCGCGGGACGGAAGTCACATTCGGCGAATATGGCTTGCAAGCGCTCGAACCCGGTTGGGTGACTGCGCGTCAAATAGAGGCTGCCCGAAGGGCGTTGGTGCGATATATGCGCCGGCGCGGGAAAGTATGGATTCGGATTTTCCCCGATAAACCGGTGACGCAGAAAGCAGCCGAGACACGCATGGGCAAAGGGAAGGGCGCTGTTGATCATTGGGTGGCAGTTGTAAAGCCGGGAAGAATCATGTTTGAACTCTCTGGTTTGGACGAAGAAGCAGCCAAGGAAGCGATGCGCTTGGCCACGCATAAACTCTCGATTAAAACCAAGTTCACTTCACGTGATTCACTTGGGAGGGGATAAGCGATGAAGACGGTAGAAATCCGGAAAGCATCCACCGAAAAAATTCAAACCTATCTCGACGATGCTCGAGAGGATTACTTCAAGCTGCGCTTTCGGTTTACGACAGGGCAATTGACAGATCACACTCGTTTGAAAATCGCCCGCAGGGAGATAGCGAGACTTGCGACGATTTTGCATGAACGAGAGCTAGAAATCGAGAGCGAAGGAAGTGAAAAATGACTAATACGCGACGCCGCTTGATTGGTGTGGTCACACGGATAAAATCGGAGAAGACAGTGACCGTACGGATTGACCGCAGCTCCCGACATCCACTTTATGGGAAGGTGCTCCGCACTAATAAAAATTATCTTGCCCATGATGAACTGGGTTGCCACATTGGGGACCAAGTGAAAATGATCGAGAGCCGCCCAATCTCGAAGCGGAAACGCTGGGTGGTGGAGGAGATTCTTCAACGCCAGAGCGAGTTGGAAGCCAGTGTGAGCGCTGTGGAAACACAGGATGAAGTGGACGTGGAGGCGGAAGCATGATCCAGCAAGAAAGCCGTCTCAAAGTGGCTGATAATACAGGCGGCCGGGAACTGCTCGTTATCCGAGTCCTCGGCGGCTCAAAAAAACGCTATGGCCGAGTAGGCGATATTATTGTTGGAACGATTAAAACGGCGACTCCGCATGGAGCAGTGAGTAAGAGTGACATCGTCCGAGCAGTGATTGTCAGGACGAAAAAAGAGTACCGCCGAGACGATGGTTCCTACATTCGCTTCGATGACAATGCCGTAGTAATTCTGGACACCGACGGCAGGAACCCCAAGGGAACTCGCATCTTTGGTCCAGTAGCCAGAGAATTGCGCGAGAAGGGGTTCACGAAGATTGTTTCTCTTGCGCCGGAAGTCCTATAGGAGGCTTGTTGCGGTGGCTCAGACGTTAAGAATCAAACGAGGGGACCAAGTGAAGATTATGAGTGGTCGAGATAAGGGCACACAGGGAGAGGTGCTCCGTATCTTGCCCGCTAAGGCGAGGATAGTCGTTCAGGGTGTTAACATCCGCAAGAAACATCAGCGTCAGGTTCAAGCTGGTGGACGGACGATGAACCCTGGAATTATTCAATTCGAAGCGCCGATCCACATTTCGAATGTATCGTTGATCTGCCCGAAGTGTAACCAGCCGACACGCATCGGAATCAGGCGGGTAGAGGGCAAAGCTCAACGGTATTGCAAGAAGTGTGACGCGGTCGTCGACTCCTAAAAGGAAGAGGGAGCCATAACGGAATGGCACATCATCTAAAAGAACAATTCGAAAAGGAATTTCTCCCGGCGCTGATGAAGGAATTCAACCTTGAGAACCCGATGATGGTTCCCAAGCTTGAAAAGATTGTAGTAAATGTCGGTGTCGGTGAGGCGATTGACAACGCGAAGGCTCTTGACGCTGCAGTCGGCGATATAACGATCATCACTGGCCAACAGCCTGTCGTGACCAAGGCACGCAAGAGCATTGCGAACTTCAAACTGCGCGAGGGGAGTTCGATTGGCGTAAAAGTAACCCTTCGAGGGGAACGTATGTGGTCCTTCTTCGATCGGTTGATCAACGTTGCGATGCCACGAACACGTGACTTTCGTGGCGTATCCCCCAACAGTTTTGATGGGCGGGGCAACTACACAGTGGGCATCCGTGAGCAATTGATCTTTCCGGAGATCGCATACGACAAAATCGACAAGGTTCGTGGTTTTGAAGTCACGTTTGTCACAACGGCACCGAACGATGAGCTTGGGCACCGACTGCTGCAATTACTCGGAATGCCCTTTGGGAAAGGCGAGGTTTATGGCTAAGACATGCATGCCGATACGGGAAACCCGCAGGAAGTATAAGGTCCGGGTGCGCAATCGCTGCCGCATATGTGGTCGGCCGCGTGGTTATTACCGCCGTTTTCAGCTATGCCGTATTTGCCTTCGTGAACATGCGCTGGAAGGTAAGATTCCAGGGCTCGTGAAGTCATCCTGGTAAGAATTGATCGAGAGAGGTTTTAATGAGTGTCTCAGATCCTATTGCTGATTTTTTAACTCGGATCCGTAACGCCGTAATGGCGGGGAATCAGAACGTATCGATCCCGAGCTCTAAGATAAAAGTAGCGTTAGCTAAAATCCTCGTTGAGGAAGGGTTTATCGATGGGTTCAAACAGGTGTCTATTGAGGATAAACCTCAGGACGCCCTGCGGATCGATCTCAAGTATGTGGGTGAGCGCCGGGACAGAAAACCGGTAATCACCGGATTGAAACGAGTAAGTAAGCCTGGCCGCCGTATTTATGTCGGGCGGGGCGAGATTCCGTGGGTGCAATCAGGATTGGGAATCGCAATCCTAACAACACCCAAAGGCGTTGTAACCGGAGTTCGCGCTCGTCAACTTGGCGTAGGCGGAGAGGTGTTATGCGAGGTCTGGTAGCATAAGAGCGTGCCAGATCATGCCCACAATTCGAGGAAGTTCTCCCAAACCCCATGGGACTCGGCAGGCCCGAGAAAAGGATAATCTGGGGTGGGTATGGAGCGGAGGCAATCCTCGGATGATGAAGGATGGAGGTTGAAGTGTCGAGAATAGGTCGTATGCCAATCGTCATCCCAGATGGCGTACAAGCAGAGATCAAAAATACTAAAGTCCGTGTCAAAGGTCCCAAGGGTGAGTTGACGGGGGAGTTTCGACCGGAGATGTTAATCAAGCTTGAAGATGGGATTATCACGGTTGAGAAACCTTCGGACGCGCCGCGGATGCGCGCATTTCACGGCCTTACTCGTTCCCTGATCAACAATATGGTTGTGGGTGTGAGCGAGGGATTTGAAAAAACCCTTCAGATTGAAGGAGTAGGTTATCGACCGGAGCTCGAAGGGAAGGATCTCATCGTGCATGTTGGTTTCTCCCATCCCGTGCGCGTCTCGCCTCTTGAAGGCATTGAATTCGAGGTAGACACGCGCGCACGAACGATTATTGTAAGGGGAATCGATAAAGAATTGGTCGGCCGGGTTGCTGCAGACATCCGCAAAATTCGCCCGCCGGAACCTTACAAAGGTAAGGGAATTCGTTATCAGGGCGAGTATGTCCGTCGTAAAGCCGGTAAGGCCGGTAAGGTGATGGCGTAATTATGGCGAAAGAAAGCAGAAATAAGAAGCGTACACGACGCCATGGTCGGGTGCGGAAAAAGGTCTCGGGAACCGCTGGGCGTCCGCGTTTGAACGTCTTCCGGAGCTTAAACCAGATCTATGCACAAGTCATCGATGATGAGCGTGGACACACAATTACAGCGGTCTCCACCATAGAGCAGGCTCTTCGGCCGAAGCTTAAGGATTTGAACAAAACAGAGCAGGCCAGTTTGGTAGGGCAGGAACTGGCGAAAAAGGCGAAGAAAGAAGGCATTAAGGAAGTTGTCTTTGACCGTGGCGGTTTCCGCTATCATGGTCGTGTGAAGGCACTAGCCGAGGCGGCTCGAGAAGCCGGTCTTGAATTCTGAAGAATAAGGAGAGCGATCGGTGAGAAAAAACTTTCGGGATCGTAAAGACGATCGTGATGAATTCGACGAGCGAGTAATTGACATCTCCCGAGTTGCTAAGGTAGTTAAGGGTGGCCGTCGTTTTGCATTCCGAGTCACTGTCGTTGTGGGTGACAACAAGGGGAGTGTGGGACTCGGCGTAGGAAAGGCGCGCGGTGTTCCGGACGCCATCCGTAAAGCAGGCGAGAAAGCACGTAAGAATATGCGTCAGATCTCTCTTGTGGGGTCGACGATACCTCATCAAGTTAACTCGAAACACGGTGGAGCGCTCGTCATGCTAAAGCCCGCGTCTCCAGGTACAGGAGTGATTGCTGGTGGTGCGGTGCGTGCTGTATTGCAGGCTGCAGGGGTGCACAACATCCTTACGAAATCACTTGGCAGCGCGAATGTCTTAAATGTGGCACGAGCGACAATTAAAGGACTCCAAGATCTTAAATGGATCGAAGAAGAGACCGCAAAGCGGGGTAAGGATCGGGGACAACTAATGCCCTTCTGGGAGCGAGAGCGCGATGGCTAAACGAGCAAGCAAGAGCAAACCCTTGCGCATTACTTTGGTGAAGAGCCCGATCGGGTATTCTGAGCGACAAAAGCGAACCGTTCGTGCCCTCGGGTTGCGCCGGTTGCGTCAAACGGTCGAACACGTTGACAACCCAGCCGTGCGCGGCATGATCACGAAAATTCAACACCTGGTACAGGTTGAGGAGTAACAACCGATGAAACTACACGATCTTCAACCACGCCACGGCGCTAAAAAGCGCCGCAAGCGGGTCGGCCGGGGAATATCGGCTGGACAAGGGAAAACAGCAGGACGCGGCGTAAAGGGGTATGGTGCACGCTCCGGGTCCGGCGGGAAGTTATATCACCAGGGTGGGAATCTGCCTTTCTACCGCAGTCTCCCATTCAAAAGAGGGTTTACCAATATCAATCGCATCGTTTGGCACGAGGTGAATCTCGATAATCTGTCGGAGTTGAAAGCCGATGCCGAAGTTACGCCGGATAGCCTTGTCGAAGCTGGCATCCTGCGAGATGTGCGAAAACCAGTGGTTTTATTAGGACGCGGAGAGATCAAAGTGCCGTTGAAGATCCGTGTGCATCGGATCACTCAAGGGGCAAAGAAAAAGATCGAAGCTGCGGGTGGAACGGTCGAGCTGTTAGAGGTTTGAGATCAGTGGCCCAAAAGGAGTAAGGGATGCGACGCTCTGCGTGGCGCTTTCTATTCATATCATCGGATATTCGTAATCGAATCCTGATTTCGATATTGCTGCTGATCCTCTACCGATTTGTGGCACACATTCCCGTTCCTGGAATTAACCGCTTAGCCATTGAAGGTGTGATGAGTGGTTCGGGGCAAGGACAGACGTTATTTGGTCTATTAGACTTGCTTTCCGGTGGAACTGTATCGAATTTTTCCGTCCTGGCCATGGGTGTCTACCCCTACATCACCGCGCAAATTATCCTGCAGCTTCTGGTTCCCATCATCCCCGCGCTTCAGCGACGCATGGAAGATGATCCCCGAGAAGCCCGCAAATGGCAGGAAAAATGGACGTATTATCTGGCGGTGCCGATGGCAGCTCTGCAGGCTGTAGGTCAGATCCGGCTTTTCGAGCAGTACGCCACCGGGCAGGGAGGGAGCATCCTCAACACTCCTTTGGGATTAAACATGGCCACGATGACCACCATCTTGACGATGACGGCGGGCACGATGTTCGCGATATGGCTGGGAGAGCTTATCTCTGAGTACGGGATCAAGAACCAGGGACTTTCGTTGATCATTTTCTCTGGAATCGTCACCCGAATCCCGAGCAATGTAGGCCAGCTGCTTACTGGCGATTTTCAGCAGGTCATCCCTATGGCGATCTTCCTGGTGTTACTAACTTTAACAACGATCTTTGTCATTGTTTATGTGCAGGAAGGGCGTAGGAATGTGCCTGTAATGTACCCGGGACGGCGTGTGGGAAATCGCATGTCTATGCCGGTTAAAGGCACGTTGCCATTGATGGTCAACATGGCGGGCATGATCCCGATCATCTTTGCACAATCAATCCTGACTTTCCCTGCAGTTTTAGCGCAGTTTTTCATCGGCTCAGAGAATGTGACCATTCAGAACATCGCGTTATTCCTTCAGAATACCTTCGGTGGTTTCAGCGATATCTATTGGATCCTTTACTTTCTGATGGTTGTGGCGTTTACCTTCTTCTACACCGATGTCCTCTTCTCGCAGCAGAATTACGGCGAGAATCTGAAGCGATCCGGTGCGCAGATCCCGGGTGTGACGAAAGGCGCCGCCACGCAGCGCTATCTGACGCGCGTGATGCGGCGGATCACGTTTGTGGGCGCGTTCTTCCTGGGTATCGTGGCAATCATGCCATTTTTGGTGGGACTAATCTGGCCCATGGGAGATTCGAATACAGGGTTGTTGCTGGTTTCATCTTCTGGTTTGCTGATCGTGGTTGGCGTCGTTCGAGATTTATATCGCTCAATCGAGGCGGAGCTTAAACTACGCGGCTATGACCAGGCGGTATTGGTACGTTAGATTGAGCACCTTACAAACAAAACAGAATTGGACCAGACGGCGGAGATGGTTATCGACAAGGGTGAGTTAATCCCGGAACGAATCATGATCGACAATGTGACCGATACTCTAAGAAGCAGCCTGTCCGTGAGGGCTAACGGATGACCACCTCGAAGCGAGGAATTGTCTTGAAAAGCCCGCGTGAGCTTGCATTGATGCGCGAAGCTGGGAAAATCAACGCCCGAGCTCTGGCCGCGGCACTCGAAGTCGTGCGCCCAGGTGTTACGACTGCTGAGGTGAATCGTGCTGCCGCCGAAGTGCTCAAGAAATCCGGTTCGGTACCAGCGTTTGTTGGTGTTCCGGGGGCGTATCCTTATCCAGCCGAAACGACGATCTCGATAAACGATGAATTGGTGCATGGAATTCCTGGGGACCGTCGTTTAGAGGATGGGGATATCGTAAGCATAGATTGCGGGACGGTGCACGATGGCTTTGTCGCCGACTCTGCGCTGACTGTTGGCGTGGGGGAAATCGCAGAGGAAGCGCATAAACTCCTCCGGATCACACGCGAGGCGTTATTCGCAGGGATCAAAAAAATGATCCCCGGGAATTCTACGGGCGACGTTTCTGAAGCTATTCAAGCCCATGTTGAAGGCAATGGTTTTCATGTCGTTCGGGAATACACAGGGCACGGAGTTGGTAGATCTATGCATGAGGAACCTCAGGTTCCGAACTATGGTCGCAAAGGTCGTGGAGTACCGCTTAAGCCAGGAATGACAATTGCCTTGGAACCAATGGTAATGAGCGGGAGTTTTGAAACTCGCATCTTGAGCGATCAGTGGACAGTAGCGTCAAAAGATGGACGTCTAACAGCCCACTTTGAACACTCGATTGCTGTGACAGAAAATGGTCCTTGGATACTAACAGCAATGGACGAAGAACTAGACGAGGGGGAGTGGATTAGATATAATAATTACTTTGCTGGCCGTGTCGATCCGGCTGTTGCAGTAAAGGAGTAAGCGAAGATGAAAGTATCTTCTTCCGTTCGGAAACGCTGCGCAAAATGCAAAATCGTAAAGCGGCGTGGGAAAGTATATGTGATTTGCGAAAATCCGCGTCACAAACAAAGACAGGGATAGAGTTATGGCACGAATCGAAGGTGTTGATCTTCCTCGGAATAAGCGCGTCGAAATCGGATTGACCTACATCCATGGGATCGGTCGAACCACGGCACGCAATGCACTACTCTCAGCGGGTGTCGACCCGGATCGAAGAGTGCGTGATTTGACCGAGGGCGAGGTTACAAGTTTGCGCGATTTTATCTCGCAGAATCTTGTCGTCGAAGGCGACCTCCGGCGAGAGGTCCAGATGAATATCAAACGGCTAATAGAAATTGGCTGCTACCGCGGCTTACGCCATCGCCGGAATTTGCCCGTTCACGGTCAGCGGACGCGAACAAACGCGCGAACACGCAAAGGCCCGAAGAAAACAGTTGCGGGTCGTGGGCGCAGGCGCGGAGCGACGAAGAAGTAAACCGGGCTCGTTTTTAGAACACACTCTGGCGGTTGATGGCTTCCTTCCATCCATAGCGGCTGCCAATTGTGAGTGTTGCCTCTAAGTGTCCAGGAAATAGTAGTTCGAGACTAATGAGATAGGCGGATAAGTATGGCAAAGAGAGCGGCGGGATCAGGAAAGAGCAAGTCACGCAAGGAGAAGCGGACACTGTCCCATGGGATAGCGCATATCCACGTGACCTTTAATAATACGATCATCACGATAACAGATACTCAAGGGAATGCAGTGGCTTGGGCGAGTGCGGGTTCGGCGGGCTTTAAAGGGTCGCGCAAGAGTACCCCTTATGCAGCCGGGCTGGCCGCGAAAGCGGTTATGAAAACCGCAAAGGACCTTGGATTGCAGGAACTTGATGTTCATGTCAAGGGACCTGGTCCTGGTCGTGAATCTGCTATACGGGCGCTAATGGCGGAGGGTGTCAAGATCCGTTCGATCAGTGATGTAACGCCAATTCCGCATAATGGCTGTCGGCCGCCCAAGAAGCGCCGCGTTTAAGGTTTAACCAGATAAGGAAGGAATCATAAAGTTATGGCAAGGTATATCGGACCTGTTTGTAAACTTTGTCGCCGCGAGGGAGAAAAACTCTTTCTCAAAGGACAACGCTGTTTTACACCGAAATGTGCATTCGAGCGACGTGGCTACCCCCCAGGGGATCATGGACGTGATGCTCAGTGGCGCCGTCGGCGAGTATCGGATTACAGTCGGCAGTTACGAGAAAAGCAGAAGACGCGCCGCATCTATGGAGTTACGGAACGGCAATTTCGTCGATATTATCGAATTGCTGCCCAACAGCGGGGTCTCACAGGAGAGAACCTCCTAAAGATGCTAGAGTCCAGGCTGGATAATGTTGTATATCGCCTGGGCTATTCCGAAAGTCGTGCACATGCTCGTATGCTTGTAACGCATGGGCATTTCAACGTCAATGGCAGGAGGACGGATGTCCCCTCCATGCTTGTCCAACCAGGTGACGCAATCGAGGTTCGAGAGGGTTCGCGGAAACGCACCTTCTTTCAGGGTTTGGCGGATATCGCTGAACCAAAAACCGTCCCGGCTTGGCTGGAGCGTGATTTGAGCGACTTGTCGGGGAAAATGCTCGTTGCACCGGAACGAACGGATATCGATGCCAGCTTGAATGATCAATTGATTGTTGAGTTCTATTCGAGATAATCGATCCGTGCACGGATACGTTCCTAAGGTCGTGGGTCGCGGAGGGATATTGTGGTCATAACCACCAACCTAGTTATGCCGAAGATTGAACGAGAAGCCATCGCTCAAAATTATAGCAAATTCGTGATCAGCCCTCTCGAGGCTGGATATGGCATTACGGTCGGCAACGCTCTTCGCCGGATTCTGTTAAGTTCCCTGGAAGGGGCTGCGGTAAGCTCCATACGCATAACGGATATTCCGCATGAATTCACAGACATTCCTGGCGTCCGTGAAGATGTGCTGCAGTTGATGTTGAATTTCAAGAAACTGCGTCTTTTCTTGCACGAGGGCGAATCTGCCCGCTTGCGCCTTGATGTGAAAGGTGAGGGCGTTGTAACGGCGGCTGACATCATCGCTCCCGCTGAAGTGGAGATCGTCAATCCGGAGCTCTA
>DAOUTT010000335.1 GCA_030668545.1 Anaerolineales bacterium
AGCCCAATTCCTCGATCAAACCCAGCATATGCGCATCGGAAGCGAACCAGTGATGGTAGAAACGCTCGACTGTCCATTCCCAGCGCGGGTCCTTAAACCCGGATGAAAGCCCGCCGACGTAGTCCGCCGCCTCGAAAATAGTGACATCCGCGCCATCCTGCGCCAGATCATACGCTGCAACCAGGCCGCCAATACCAGCTCCAACGATTGCTGCTTTCATGATGGTTCCTCCGTCACCTCGGCTTGAACCTGTGACCAAGAGAGGCTCTCTCTCGCCATGTAATAAGCGCCGAGCAGTGTGATCGGTAGCCAAAGCGCGGCGTGGAGCACAAGCGTATACCCCGCCGCCAGTGCGTTAGGGACGCCATAGGCCTCCAGCACGGCAATACCCGGCGCATCGAATGTCCCTATGTAGCCCGGCGCAGAGGGAATCGTCGTCGCCAGATTCACGATGCCGTTCATAAGCATGAGCGCGTAGAAGCTGACCTCAAAGGGGAAAGCTTGCATCACAAACCAATATTTCCCGGTCTCAAAGAGCCAGATCACCACCGAGGTCAAGAAAACCATCACCACATCGCGCGGCGAGCGAAGCGATGCCAGGCCCTCTAGAAATCGAGCGCTAACGGCGTTCACATTATCACGAAAACGCTCGGGCACTAATCGGTCGGAGAACCAGGAGATCACCCGCTGCGACTGCTCCGGAAAAGCCGCCATGAGCAAGAACACGAGCACTGCGCCAAGAAAAACAGCCGCGCCGATGATGGCGAGCGCCCGGATGCTCCCCGCGAACCCAGAATCGGCGGTCAGGTTGGTGAGCTCCGGCAGGTTGATGAACACAAAAGAAAGCATCACGATCCCGTCGAACGCACGTTCGACGATGATCGTCGCCAGTGAGGCTGAGATCGGTACTTGCTCCTTGCGCCGCAGAACGTATGCACGTAAAAGCTCGCCGGCGCGCGCTGGGTAGATGTTGTTCCCCATGTAGCCGATCGCCACAATGGGAAACATTGTCTTTGTTGGAATGGACTTCAAAGGTCGCAGCAGGTAATGCCAGCGCCAGGCGCGCGCCCAAACAGCGAGGAAATACACACCAACACCGGGAAGCAGCCACCAGTAGTTCGCATGACGTAGAACTTCCCAGAACGCACGTAGATTCAACCCACGCATTGCATACCACATAAAAACAAGGCTTATTGCAATACCGAACCAGAACTGCCAGCGCTTCAAAGTGCCTCCAGAGTGCATCGATTAATGCCGCGATCGATTCGCCAAGGCGCTAACTTGCACTATGCCAGGGTTTTCTGCTTCATACCCTCAGCAGTCTACCTCTCTCACCCACCATCTATAAGAATCGCGGGGCTTATATAACCCCGCGACGCCTCCGCGCTTAATATCCTACCCAAAATAAAATCGAGCGCAAGCAAAGAAGATGCTTGCGCTCGCATATAGATAACCCAGAATCTTCAGACCACTTCCGCGGTGATGAACAACATCCCCTCTAGAATGCGCTCTAATGCCATCGTATGGCTGCAAAGGTTGCGTGTCAGGAAGAAATCACAATCGCAGCGCCACACACCGTCGATAAACTCCACGGTATGTGGATTATTATCCCCGTCAAAGGTTACATGAAAATTCTCGAAAACGATACGTTCGCGTTCTTCCGCGTAGTACTTTGCTTTCTCAATCTTTCCGATCATCCCATAGTCCATTTTGCCTCCTCTTGAATTTGAAAGTTAAACAAAAAAGGCACGCGGGCGCGCCCAAGTGCCTAATACCGGCGATTATTTATTTGTCCAGTGACTCCGCTCATGGCGGCAGTCCCTCCTGTAACAAATTTTCTCGGATCCAGTATAGCCGTTCATCAGAGGGGAGTCAATCTGCGTCCTCCCTACGGCAAACCATCTGCTGTTCTACGAAGATGCGTCGGGGTCTTGCCCCCCCAAGCTGCGCGCTTCTGACCCGTCCGAGCGCAACAGTTCCTGCGCGAATGCACCTACGCTAGGGACGACCCAGCAATCGACTTCAGGATATATTCCGCGTGGATCGAGCAATACAGGCGTCATCCCCGCCGCTGAAGCCCCGATGACATCCGCATGGAAGTTGTCACCCAGATAGAGCGTTTCGCCCGGCTCGACGCCAAGGCGTTCTGCAGCATGCAGCAGCAGGCGTGGATCAGGTTTATACCATCCCACCTCACCAGCAGCCAGTATCAAATCGAACATGCCCGTAAAACCCAAGCTCTCAACGATTTCATCCAGGGGTTCGCTGCGATTCGAGACCAGACCGAGCTTGAATCCTGCCTGTCGTAGACCTGTAAGCGTGGGCATGACATCATCCGGGACACAGTCCTCAGATTCATATGTCTCCCACATTTTCACCGTCACCGCGAGCGCAATCTCCTCGGCCACCGCCTCTTGTGTGCCCAACTGAATAAATTGCCGGCGGGCGTGGTTTACCCAGAAGTCACGATTGTCTCTCCATGGGCCAAAGGTTTCCAAATCTTCTAACAGCTCTTTCGAATCCGCCCAATACCAGTTCACCCAACGCTCCACGCCGATGCGCTGCTCTGGCGCGATCTCAAGGCCATGTTCAGCTGCATATTGGTAAAACACATCCCTGACCGGAGGGTCGCTATGGCGCAGCGTGCCATCTAGATCGAAGAAAACGTTCGAGTAATTGTCGAGTAAAGGCTTGTTGTCCATTGATGTTTGCTGACGAATAAGCTCAATGCCGATGGTTGACTTCAGAT
>DAOUTT010000091.1 GCA_030668545.1 Anaerolineales bacterium
CGCAAGAAAATTCCAAACAACATGGGGTCGAAGATCGGGTCACGCTGATTGTCTCCGATCTTTTGCGCCCGTTCGATTTCCACTTCGGCTTAATTTGTGCGAATTTACCCTATATTCCATCGCAGCGGCTGCAGCGGTTGGATGTCGCGGAACGTGAACCTAATCTCGCTTTAAATGGCGGGATGGATGGACTGGCAGTAATCCGGCGTCTAGCGCGTGAGCTGCCTGAGTGGCTGGCTCCGGGTGGAAGGGCGCTGTTGGAGGTGGATTCATCTCACGCCCACGTGTTGGCAGGAGAACTTACATCCATGTATTCTTCTGTAACAACTGACGTCTTGAAAGATTTATCTGGAAGAGATCGAGTGGTCGTACTCGATAGAACAGACCTTCAAGGATCGTGATGGAAATCGTGACAACGATCGGTTCTGAGTGGAAAAGGCAAGCGATCGAGGTACTCGCTCAAGGGGACCTGGTCGCTTTTCCGACAGATACTGTCTATGGCCTCGGAGCGGATGCCTTCAACGATCAGGCAGTTCGGAAGCTTTATCTGGCCAAGTGTCGCAGCCAGGAGAAGGCTATCCCGGTTCTCGTCGCAAACCTGGAGCAATTCGTCGATATCGTCGATAGGACAACTTTCCAGGCGATGCGTTTGGTCGAAAGGTTCTGGCCGGGACCCTTGACGATTGTCCTACGGCAGGCTTCCGATCTTGCGGACGCGATCAGTGCTTATGGCACAGTTGGCGTTCGAATCCCTGACCATCCGGTTGCACAGGAGCTAATTCATGCAGCAGGTCCATTGGCTGTAACCTCCGCGAACCGCTCGGGGGATACGGAAGCATGCACTGCGGAAGAGATCGAAACGAACATGGGTGCGCACGTGGATTTGATCGTTGACGGGGGTAGAACACCTGGCGGCCAACCCTCGACCGTAGTGGATTGCACGCAGGATCCGCCCAGGATACTGCGTGTGGGACCGATTTCTGAAGAGGAGATCCGCTCAGTACTTCTCACCTAGGATCGACAACGCTTAAGAAACCTTAAGCTTTCGTTCATTTTCTTCTAATCTAAAAATGTATGATTAAGGTTGCATTCTCCTCATCAAAGCCGTGCTATGGAGTCACAAGCCCAGAGCACGGCTTTGATCTTTAACCTTTCAAGTGAAGTTCTTAGCGGAGGTTAGGGAAAAGAACCTTCGGCGTAATCCTAGATGAGCAGTGTCGCGTTAAATAATCTAGATCTGCTCTTATGATATGTCCTACCTGGGACCTCCGAGATTCTTCGCCCCGCTGTTCTTCAGCTTTGAATGACAACTCAACAAGAACTCTATGAACTAGCATTAATCAATGATGCGTTCGAGCATCTCCGCTTCGAGGGATGAAGCGTTCATCCAATGAGCCGCGTACCAATGTAGGTAGCCGGCAATGTGTGCACGCCAGTAATCGGACGTGTGATCGCCGGGGTTGATCTGTACGATTGCATCCAAGTCATTTTGTGAGAGCAGGTTAAGGAGACTTTGGGCGCTGGGAAGCAGTGAGTCATGGTCGCCAATATCCATCCATACATCCGGACGTTGCTCAATTGGGATTGCCAGCAGCCATTGAAGGATGAGCCCTTCGGCATTAAGTGTTGCCGGGCTGTGGAGCCCGAGGATGGAAAACATATCTGCATGAGTGAAGGCTATCCGCAGGGCTTGCCCCGCGCCTCTTGAAACACCGCCGATCGCTCGCCATTCCGGTTCTGTTAGGGTGCGATAGGTCTGGTCGATGTGTGGGATGAGCACGTCAATAACTGCAGTCTCTATATCAATACCGGTCCTCTGCCAGGGCATGATGATTAGAAAGGGTGGCAGACTTCCACGCTTGATCAAGGCGTTTGCGGTTTCGTCGATTCCCAGCTC
The DNA here is from genome assembly GCA_030668545.1 of Anaerolineales bacterium. Lineage (GTDB taxonomy): Bacteria > Chloroflexota > Anaerolineae > Anaerolineales > E44-bin32 > E44-bin32. The sequence continues at coordinate 1,898 of DAOUTT010000091.1, forward strand.
ATCCCATTGTGCGTCTGTTCCTTGTAAACCGTGCAATAAATAGAGCACCGGATAATATCGCTCGGGCTGCTCATCGTAGCATGGAGGAAGATAGACTCTGAAGGGCAGGGGTCTGGTGAGTGAGGGATGATCGATCTCTGCCAAAATTATTTGCCCCTCTGATTCAGAACAGGTTGTCACTGTAGCAGTTGTCAACAATGGAACCTGGGTTGGGCTTTCTGTCGGTAGGACTTCCGGCGGGGGATGCGTTCTTACTGGGGTTGCTGGAGGTGATGTTAAAGTTGATGAAGGGCTGACCGGAGTGGAACACCCACTGACGGCTAACGAGAGAAGTGTTCCTATCAGGAAGACGCGAAGCACCCCGCCGATCTGTATAGTATTCGCAGACCAGCGGGGGCGCCTGTTATCACAAGAATATGTTGGATGTCTCCGCGGGTCAAGTTTTTCCATATTATAAAAAACTAGAGTGAAGTTCCCTCACCGTTTGTCATCCAAAGCGACCTTCAACGTAATCCTCGGTTCGGGAGTCGAGCGGGTTCGTGAAGATCTGTTTGCCGATGGTGTATTCGATCAACTCACCTCCCAGGAAAAACGCAGCGTAATCGGCAACGCGCGCGGCTTGCTGGACAGAGTGAGGCACAAGCACGATTGTGTAATTCTCCTTCAGTGTTTGTAGTGACGCTTCAACCTTTCCGGTAGAAATTGGATCCAAACCCGATGTCGGTTCATCGAGCAGAATGACCTCAGGTTCAAGGACAAGGGAGCGCGCCAGGCAAATACGCTGTTGCTGACCTCCTGAGAGAGAGACAGCAGGTTCATCAAGGCGATCTTTTACCTCATCCCAGATTGCTGCGGCTTTCAGGCTTCTCTCAACTGCATCGGCGTGTATGGTGCGATCTTTTTGTCCAGCGAGCTCGAGGCCATAGGTCAGGTTCTGGCGTATGGTAAGTGGGAGAACGACAGGTCGCGCAAAGACGATGCCGACTTTCCGCCGCAGCTTGATGACATCGATTTCCGGGCTAAGGATGTCAACCCCATCGAGCCATACATGTCCTTGAACTTTGACCACATCAGCCAGGTCGTTCAAGCGATTTATCGTTCTGAGAAGCGTAGATTTCCCACCTCCGGCTGGACCGAAGAGCACGGTGATAGCGTTCTTGGGGATTGCGAGATAAATGTCTTTCAGCGATTCTGTACCGTCCGAGTACGAGATCGAAAGATGTTCAACAATGATTTTCGGATCGGTGAGGACGATTTCCATTGAGGCGTTCAGTGCACGCGGCTTCACTTCCATCGGGACGGGTGATGGCTCGTTAAGGTCGGAATTGAACGCGTTCACCATTGTCTCCTGGCGCGTGCCCACGAGCGGATCACCGTGGCGGTGATGTTCATCAAGAGAACGAAGGTGAGCAGAACGACTGCTGTTCCGTATTGAATCTGGATAGGCATTCCCGGCACCTGCGTTGAGATCACGAAGAGATGGTAGGGGAGTGCCATGGTTGCATCGAAAATGGAAGAAGGAAGGCGGGCGAGGTAAAACGCGGCGACTGTGAAGAGAATTGGCGCTGTCTCTCCAGCAGCGCGTTCGAGACCTAGAACAACTCCTGTGAGGATCCCGGGAAGAGCCTGAGGGAGCACGACACGACGGATTGTCTGCCAGCGCGTTCCGCCAAGCGAGATGCTTACAACTCGAAAACTATTGGGCACGGCGCGGAGCGCCTCTTCGGTCGTGCTGATGATAACCGGCAGTGTCATGATGGCGAGCGTCAGGGAACCAGCGAGGATGCTTGTTCCCATACGCAGGAAGATGACGAATAGACCTAGGCCGAAGAGCCCATACACGATAGAGGGGATGCCGGCGAGATTGATAATGGCAATGCGGATGGCTCTCGTCCAGCGGTTCTCAGTTGCGTACTCGGATAAGTAGATGGCAGCGCCGATTCCCAAAGGCACGCTGAATGCAGCAGTACCAAGAGTTAACCAGAAAGTCCCTACAATGGCAGGGAATATCCCGCCGGAGCGCATCCCATCGCGCGGGAATTCAAAAAGAAACTCCCAAGAGATAGCAGGCAATCCATTGGAGAATATGTGGATGACGATCAGTAGAATTGGCGTGACGGTTACGAGTGTCGCCAGTGTTAAACCGGTGAACCCGATCCTTTGTATCCACTTTCTGCGTCGAGAAAATGATGGAAGCACTCGGCTCTCCACAGTCGTGCTGAAGTTATTTCCTGCTGTCATGCTCTCCCTGCCGCTCGTTTTATACTCGTTTCTTCATGAAGCTCGATGGAAACTCAAGACAGGATTCTTTCGGTTCGTTTCCGCTGGCGGAACACGACACTTGCCGCGATGAGGTTGACGGTTAGTGAGATAAGGAAAAGGATAATGCCGATTAAGAAGAGAACGTGGTAATGGGTACTCCCACTAGCGACTTCCCCCATTTCTGCTGCGATCGTTGCCGTCATCGTCCTCACGGGCTTGAATATGGCTCCGAATCCTGTTGGGAACACAGCCGCGTTACCTGTAACCATCATGACGGTCATTGTCTCACCGATGGCCCTGCCGACCCCCAGCATGACAGCGGTGAGAACCCCTGATTTTGCTGCCGGGAGAGTCACTTTCCAAATCGTTTGCCAGCGGGTTGCACCCATGGCAAGAGCTGCTTCTCGGTAGGTTTTTGGGACGGCATCGAGCGCGTCCTCGGCTACGCTCACGATCGTTGGAATTGCCATTCCGCCAAGGATCAATGCGCCGGTGAAGGCGGTGAGCCCCGTCGGTAGATTTAGAGCTTGTCGAAGGGCAGGTACGATGACCAGGATTCCGATGAAACCCAACATAACCGATGGAAGTCCGCCTAAAACTTCCACCAATGGTTTTAAGATCTCGCGTGCCCAGCGGGGAGCCACTTCTGCGATATAGACCGCGCTAACGATACCGAGTGGAATGGAGAAAATGGCGGCTCCGAGCGTGACGATCAGTGACCCCCCAATGAGAGGTAGGAGGCCAAAACGGTCTTCGATTGGGTACCAACGAAGTTGAAGGAAGTTTTCAAGTGGAACCCTGATGAGCGCCGGCGATCCCTCTTTAATTAAGAAGACGAAGATCATACCTACGAAGATGATGGCAGAGTAGCCGCAGACTTTAATCAAGCTGGTGATGAGGATATCTTTGAATTTGCCAGCCTTCATTTTTCCCTCATGGGTTGACGGGCACAAACCCTAGTTCACTGACGATTTCCTGGGCTTGCGTGGATAAAATCCAGTCTAGATATGCTTTGATTTCGCCAGTTGGTTCTCCGACGGTGTACATATAAAGATCCCTGGCAATGGGATACAGGTTTAAATTCACAGTTTCGGGAGAGGGGTAAACGAAGGGACCATCAAGGCTGAGGCCAACAGCAACCACTTTTACCTCATCTGTAACGTAGCCGAGACCATCGTATCCAATCGCATTCGGATTCTCGCGGACTTCAGAGGTGATTCCTTCCGATGATGGAAGCAAAAGCGTCTCAACAGAGAAAAGAGTCTCGCTCTCCTTATCCCCGAGACGCAGAACGTTTTCGAGAAAATACACGTGTGTCCCGGAATTCGTCTCCCGTGAGAGGCGGACGATCGGTCGATCTTCTCCCCCAACTTCACTCCAGTTATTGATTTTCCCGCTGTAGATATCGGAGATCAATTGCAGCGTAAGATTGTCAACGGGATTCTCATGATTGACAATGATGGCAATTGCGTCGCGGGCGATGATAAATTCCGTTGGTGTGACTCCGTTCGCTTCCGCTTCCGCTTGCTCTTCGGATTTTATCTGCCGAGAGGCGTTGGCAATGTCAACCGTCCCATTGATCAACGCAGCGATCCCCGTTCCAGAACCACCACCTGTAACCGACAAACTGACCTCCGGGCGGATCTCTTGATAAGCCTCAGCCCATGCGAGCGCCAGGTTAACGATCGTATCAGAGCCTTTGTTCTCGATGGGACGGGTGGCTGAGGTGCGAGACTCCTGAGAAGTCACCGATCCGCAAGCTGTTGAGAGGAACGTGATGGTGAAGAGGAGGAACCATAAAGTAGTGCGCCTCCACATCGTTAATTTCATAGGAGTGAATTATACGCCTAAACAAAACCATTCCAAATAGCGTGAGTACAAATCTTTGAGTTTTACGTTTCTCCCGTGAGCTGTCAGAAGAACGTGCTCAAGTGGTGTAAAATGCATCGTATGAATACGAGAGATTCTATGGCTAAGGTTGAGGTTAATAACCTTGATTTTTTCTACGGTTCGGTCAAGGCTTTGAGCGAGATAACGCTCAAGATCGACGAGAAAGAAATCACGGCTTTGATCGGTCCTTCAGGATGCGGAAAATCGACATTCCTGCGCTGCCTGAATCGGATGAATGACACGATCCCCGATATTCGTATCGAGGGCGAGATTCTCCTGGACGGCGTCGATATCTACAAGACCGATCTCGACCCGGTGGATATCCGCCAGCGGGTTGGTATGGTGTTCCAAAAACCAAACCCTTTCCCGCAATCGGTTTATGATAACGTCGCCTTTGGGCCCCGAGTGCTGGGCTTAACCCGAAACCGGGTTGAAGAAGAAGAAATTGTTGAAAGATCTCTAAAGCAGGCGGCGTTGTGGGATTTGATAAAAGATCGCCTTGATCTGGATGCACTAGGACTATCTTTGGGAGAACAGCAGCGGCTCTGTATCGCCAGAGTGCTCGCGGTAGGCCCCGAAGTTATTTTGATGGATGAACCTACCTCTGCATTAGACCCGATCGCCACGATGGAAATAGAGAACCTGATGGCGGAGTTAAGGGAGTTTTACACGATCGTGGTCGTAACGCACAACATGCAGCAAGCTGCAAGGGTGTCAAAGAAAACAGGGTTATTCTGGCTTGGTGAATTGGTGGAATTCGATGATACCGAAAAGATCTTCACTCGTCCAAAAGAGGAACGGACGGAAGCCTATGTCACCGGTCGGGTAGGGTGAGTTTCGAAGGGAGGTCGTGATGCCGAAGCGTACGAGAGCGAGATACGATCAAAGTTACGCTGCGATCGAAGATGACATCTTGAAGATGGGATCGCTTGTCCAGGATGCCATCCGCAACTCACTAGAAAGCCTCAAGCAGCGTGATACGAATCTGGCGCAAGAGGTGATTGACCGTGATCTACGGATTAATGGTCTTCGTTTCAAAATCGAAGAAGCTTGCCTGACACTCATCGCCACGCAGCAGCCTACTGCCGGCGACCTTCGCTCCGTTGTAGCGGCGATGAATATTGTGGTGGACATGGAGCGCATGGCCGATCACGCTTCCGGAATTGCCAAAACGGTGATCCGCATGGGTGATGAACCTCTGCTTAAACCACTTATCGACCTGCCCAGGATGGCGGATTTGGCGCGAGAGATGTTGAGTGATGCCTTAGACGCCTTTATTAAACGAGATGTGCCCGCGGCGAAAGCGATCGCTCCGCGCGATGAGGAAATGGACCTGCTCTATAAAGCTATATTCGATGAATTAGTGGAGATCATGGCCCACAAACCGGGCAGCGTAGAGCGAGCTACCTACCTACTATGGTGCGCACATAACCTTGAGCGAATCGGCGACAGAGCGATCAACATCGTCGAGCGTGTGATTTTCATGACGACGGGCGATATGAGAGAGTTAACTTTTTAGAATTACCAAGAGCATCAACGTCGCATCCTCTTTTTTTCACATATCCCGCCTCCTGCAAGCTCAACCCCTGCGGGAGGCAGCACCGCAGAGACGCAGCATGCTGCGTCTCTACAGAGAGGGCATAGGATGGGGCGGCTCCTATCGAGGAGCCTATTATTTATTA
>DAOUTT010000112.1 GCA_030668545.1 Anaerolineales bacterium
GAGCGTATGCGGAGCCATCCAGGAGGTGATCAAGACCGTGTTGCGTTCATCATCGATGTTGTTGCGCAGGTGGTGCAGGATGCGACCAGTCTCGGCCATGCCTGAAGCCGAGATGATGATCACGGGATCGTCGATGAAATTTATAGCCTTGCTCTCATCGACAGACCGCGTATAGGTTAATAGGTCGAAGCCGAGCGCCGAGCCATGCGGGTCAGCGAGCATGAAATTCGTTGCTTCTTCATCGAAACACTCAGGGTGATCCCGAAAAATATCCGTGACATTCACGGCCAGGGGGCTGTCGACAAAGACCTTAATGCGCGGGATCTCGTGGCGATCGATCATCTGGTGCAGGTAATAAACAAGCGTCTGTGTACGGCCGACAGCAAACGAGGGAATGATGATTTTCCCGCCCCGCTCGATTGTGCGGCTCAAGACAGCTTGAAGTTCGTCGTATGCTTGTCCCGAGCTGTCATGAGATCGGTCGCCGTATGTCGACTCCATGATGAGGTAGTCGACATCTTTCGGTAGAACCGGATCGCGTACTATCGGCAAGTCAGCGCGACCGATATCGCCGGAGAACATCAGGCGCACCTTGCGCCCATTCTCTTCGAGGTCCAGGATTACACCCGCCGAGCCGAGGATATGCCCGGCCTCAACCAACGTGGCGATCGCACCAGGAACAGCTTCAAATTGCGCATTGTAGTCGCGCTGGACGAATTGTTCAGCAGCGGTGGCGGCATCGGCTATTGTGTAAAGGGGTTCGATCGGCGCTTCGCCGCGCTTGGCGCGCCGTTTATTCACAAATTTGACATCCGACTCCTGTATATGCCCCGAATCACGCAGCATCACACCCGCGAGATGGGCTGTGGCGCTCGTGGCGTTGATGGAGCCAGGGTAGCCCTGCTTGACCAGATTGGGTAAGTTGCCCGAATGGTCGATATGTGCGTGGGAGAGAATTGCCGCGTCGAGAGAGTTTACATCGAAGGGGAAGTTCAGGTTCCGTGAATAAGTGTCCTTGCGGCGACCTTGAAAGAGACCGCAATCCAGCAATAGTTGATGGTCGTTCAGGCTTAAAAGATGACGGGATCCTGTAACCGTTTGGGCTGCGCCGTGAAAAGTGATATTCATGATGGCCCTCTTGATTATTGTTAATGAATTATTCTAAGGATTTGCTCACCATACCTCTGGAAGCGTGATTCAAGTGGAGTCATGATTTTCCTCAGGGTCGCCAGGTCGCGTGGCGCTTGAGCAGCAATTTCGATTAGTATATCTCGAGGGAGGATGAGATCTGACTCGAGATTTCTTTTTCTTGCTGCGTTTTTACGCCATTCCCTCAAGTCTTCGTAGCGGGTACGGGTGGCCTCATCTTGCCCCCGGTTGCGCGGTTTCTGCTGTAAGGGCGCCTTCAAGCCGCGATCAACAGCAGCAAGGATTTCAACGCCGTAACGCCTAATTTTATTGTTTGTCAATCCAGGCACGGCATTAAGTTCCGCGGAGGCGCTAGGTCCTTTCCTGGCGATTTCCAGGAGACTCTTGTCACCCAGGATCTTAAAGGGTGGGCGATTCTGTCGTCGGGCGTAACTGTCGCGCATTATATAGAGCTCGCGAAGGATGGCTGCTTTGCGTGGGGAGAGTTCACGGGAGTGGGCAATCCGCCAGAAACCATCTGGGTTGAAGCCGTTCTCTCGGAGGGGCGGATCGGTCATTAACTCGCATAGCTCTCGAGCTTCTTCCAGACAGCCATTATTGCGCAATAGTTGATGGAGATGGTCCCGCAATTTGGGCAGGAAGTGTGTGTCAAGGCGAGCGTAGTCGAGCATCTCTGACGACAAGGGTCGCTTGCCCCAATTGGCTCGTTGGAAACGTTTATCGACGTTGACGGAGAAGACTTGGTCCAGAAGGTCTCTCAGGCCGGTACGTTTCCATCCCAGCGTCCGGCTGGCGACACGGGTTTCGAAGAGATTGACGATCTGAAAGTTGAAGTCACGCGCAAGGCACATGACATCGTACTCGGCTCCATGTAACACTTTTTCAATCTTCGGGTTTGAGAAAAGCGGTGACAGCGAGCCTAGATCGCTAACCGCGAGGGGATCGACGAGGTAATCAAATCCAGGGATCGAAAATTGGATCAGGCAAACTTGTTCCTGATAAGCGTAGAGGCTGTTGGATTCAGTGTCCACGGCGAGAAGGGGTTCGCGCGCGAGCCTGTCGGTCATCTCTTTCAGGCTCTCCCGGTTCTCGATGAGTACTGGTGCGGGGAGAAGAGGTGGATTCATGGGGCTATTATACCGGTCTCTTGCCGCTATCCATCGGAAATCGATGAGTGGGCGGTTGTGAAACACAAAGTGATGGGATGAACAGCCAATTAATCCAACTCAACGAAATTTTGGATTTTGGTTGTCGTGAGTCTGAAAGTGTATTATCGTATGCAGCGAGGAAAACATGAAGAGAATCTTAAATGTGCCAATTATCCTGTTACTTTTGTTGATGCTCTCGCCCTCTAGAGGAATTGCGCAGTCCGAGGCGCGATTGGAGAGTTTGAAGGTTTCGCTCTGGCCTGAGTACGATCGACCCGGCGTGCTCGTGTTGTATGAGGCGCGCGTGTCACCAGAAGCTGAGTCGCCGGCGACCATCCGGCTACCCTTGCCGTCTGGGATTGATGCTCCTCACGCCGTCGCCGCGCATTACCCCGACGGGCGATTGGATGACAATGTGGAGTGGGATGTGGTCCAAGAGGGAACGCAGGCGTTCCTGGATATTGAGACTCCTACGACCGGTGTATGGGTTGAGTTCTACACCGATTTAGAAGTGCAAGACGTGAGTCGAAGCTTTGATTTCCTGATACCGGGTGGGATTGAGATCAAAGACTTAACGGTGGAGGTCATGCACCCGGTCGGCGCGAGTGATGTGAGCATAAAGCCGGATGGGAACGCTGAAGAGGCCGACAATGGTCTCATATTTACAACTATCTCTCTTGGAGCGCAATCTGCGAGTGATGAGCAGGAGATCACATTAAATTATTTAAAACCATCATCGACACTGCTTTCAGCGCCGTTACAGCTTGGAAGCGCGTCTCCCCTGGATGGCCTTGAGGTAGCACTGTTGCCGGAATATGATCAGCCAGGTGTGTTGGTGATCCTGCGCGGTGTGTTGTCCCCGGCGGTGGAATTGCCTGCGCACGTGGAGATCCTCGTGCCGGCGGCGTACGGTGAACCATCAGCAGTGGCGATTCAAGGGCCGGAGGGCCAATTATTCACTGCGGATTATCAGCGCCGGGAGCAAGTGCAATGGGCGACGATCGTTATGGAGGCGGAAAGTTCGGGTATCTGGATCGAATTCTACGCCGATTTAACGGTTGAGGGTGACAAACGCAGCTTCACGTTCTTCTGGCCGGGCGGGATGGACATTGCTGAATTTCAATACGAGATCCAACAGCCCTGGAGTGCGGACAACATTCAGGTGACCGCCCAGGGAGTAGCCGGGGTTCATACCGATGGCCTGGTTTATCACAGTGCGTCTTATGGCCCGCTGTCTGCTGCATCGCAATCGCTTATCAGCTTCGCATACGAGAATCAGGACTCAGAGCTCACGATCAACGCCCAACCTAAGATCGATCGACCAGACGAGGTGCGTGGTGAGACGCCGGATCTCTCACAGATGCTGCCCTACATTCTGGGCGGCGTCGGTCTCGTTTTGATCGCTGCTGGCGCGATTGTGTACGTGCGTTTTAAGCGGCAGGAATCCGCAACATCTCAACCACGCAAACGCAAACGCCGGCGAAAGACGACAGGTGAATCCCGGGAAGAGGTTGATGCCTCGCCAGTTTATTGCCATCTCTGCGGAGCGCAGGCTGGCTCGTCGGATCATTATTGCCGCCGCTGTGGCGCACAACTTCGGCATTAATGAAAATCCTCACGGTTCATATCACCCGGGAATTTCGGTTTCTATAAGGACCATCCCCTAAAAGGGATGGTTCATTCTCAGCTTTTCGCAATCGTCCCACAATGTTAAACTGTGTACGGTCTAATCCGCGGAGGCACTTCGTCTCATGGACGTCCCCAACATTGCGCTGATCTTCTTCTTTTACGGCTTGGCATTCTTCAGTATGGGGCTAGCCGTTACGCTGGAGGCCGGTCGTGGCTCTGATGAGCGGTTACGATACGCACTACGCCCGCTTGCCCTGTTCGGATTCCTCCATGGAACACACGAGTGGGTGGAGATGTTTCAGATACTGGGAATTCTCCCCGGGCAGGACACGGCTCCGTTAGCCTGGCAGAGCATTCGCATAGCGCTGTTGGCATTTTCCTTTCTCTCGCTAGCCGCTTTTGGTTCAGCCCTGCTCGCTCCAACCCGTCGGTTTCGACGGGTTGCTCTGCTTGTTCCCCTCCTGCTTGCATCGATCTGGGGTTTTGGTGTGCTCGCCCTGCGCGGGAATTACCCGGTATCTTCAGAACTCTGGGTTGTGGCTGATGTGTGGTCGCGCTATGTTTTGGCGATCCCCTCGGCATTGTTGGCTTGTGCTGGCCTGATCCGTCAACAACGGGAATTCCGAAGAGTCGGTTTGGAACGATTCGGTCGAGACACTCTTTGGGCGGCAGTTGCATTTGCGTGGTATGGGCTCGTCGGCCAGATTTTTGTAGCCCCCAGCCCCCTGCCGCCATCGAATGTTGTGAACTCGACGTTGTTTTTTGAGCTGTTCGGCTTTCCCGTCCAGCTGCTGCGAGCTACCGTAGCAATTATTGGTGCTTTCTTCGTTATCCGCTTCCTGCGTGCCTCAGAAGTGGAAACCCAGCGTCATATCGCAGAACTGCAGGAAGAACGTCTGCGTGAGGCAGAACGCAGGGAGGCATTGCGCGGTGAATTGCTCGGGCGCGTCGTCGCCGCGCAGGAAGCGGAGCGCCAACGTATTGGAAGGGAGCTGCACGACGAGACAGGTCAGGCACTTACAGCCATCGGATTGGGTTTGCGAGGTGTAAGCTCAACATTGCGAGAGGATGTGGATAAGGCGGCGAGAAATATGCGACAGCTCGAGGGGTTGGTGGCTCACTCCCTCACAGAATTACAACGCTTGATCTCGGATTTGCGCCCCTCACATCTGGATGACCTGGGTTTAGCCTCCGCTTTGCGTTGGTATGCGGGCGAGGTCGAAACACGTGTTCCGCTTAAGATAAGGGTTAACGTTGAGGGCGAAGATCGAGATCTGCCCGCGCCGGTTAATACAGGCCTGTTCCGCATTGCTCAAGAAGCGCTGACCAATGTAGTAAAGCATGCATTTGCTGAAAAGGTTGAGGTCAGACTTATATTCGAGATAGACGGTGTACAATTAGAAATCATTGACGACGGGGGCGGTTTTAATCCCCAAATGCTCTTGATGGATTCTTCAAGACCTTCTTGGGGACTAGCGGGCATGGAGGAGAGAGCGGCTTTATTCAATGGCCGGTTTCAATTGGAATCGGCAGAGGGTGAAGGGACGCGTGTCCGGGTAACCGTTCCCTATCAAGAACTTTCTGAGGAGTATGATGACGATCCGTCTAATGCTGGTGGATGACCATGAAGTCGTACGTTCGGGATTGCGCATGTTACTGGAAGGGGAGCCCGATGTCGAAATCGTTGGGGAGTTCGGGTTGGCAAAGGAGGCACTGGCTTCCCTGGAACGTCTAAAACCAGACGTCGTCGTGATGGATATAGGGCTACCTGATCTCTCCGGAATTGACGCAACTACTGAGGTTAAAAGGTTGCGTGAGGGGACTGCAGTTGTGGCCTTGACCATCCACGAGGACGAGGAGTATTTTTTCAAGATGTTGGATGCTGGAGCGAGCGGCTATGTCCCTAAGCGGGCGGCGCCGGAGGAGCTGCTGACCGCGATTCGAGCGGCGGCAGTGGGCGAGGTCTATCTTTATCCTTCGATGGCTAAACTCCTGGTCAAAGATTATCTTACCCAGGAGTCGCATGCCGAGGCGAGAGGGGGGATGGATGGGCTGACGGACCGGGAGCAGGAAGTATTGGCACACCTTGCCGATGGCGCAACGAATCTTGAGATTGGTGAGACGCTGGGTATTAGCCCCAAGACCGTCGCCAGGCACCGTGAAAACATCATGCGTAAGCTTGGCATGCACTCCCGCACCGAGCTCGTTAAGTACGCCATCCGCAAGGGCATCATCCAAGCATAGCGTCAAACGATCTTTGTGAGTAAAGCACCGCGCTTCCCCGCGGTGTTTTTTTATACATAGTTTGGGTTACTCCCCCCACAGTCTATAGATATTAATCGCCGAGAATGGGGAGTCTGCACCAGGTCCACGAAGGTCCGCTGGGGCAGGAGCCATAGGTGAAAAATCGGGTAGGTACCGGATTTACCTTTTCACGAGCAGCCCTTAAATTAAGAGTGGAGATATCCTCTGAGGAGTGAAGCTCATGAACGGTGAATTGGTATTTCTTGCGCTTGTCCTATTGCGAATCGTGATGCCCATATCAATCCTGTTGTCCGTCGGCACATGGATCGAGCGTAGGAACGCAGCCAACACTTGAGGACGAACCAATGAACGAGCTTTCGATGACCATAACCTTAATTGCCGGATTACTGCTCCGATTCGGAATTCCTATCGGGATAACGGCGCTCCTGGTATATGCATTACGCCGGCTGGACCAGAAATGGCAGAGTGATTTAGAGTTGGAGGCTCAGCCAGAGTTCGTGCTGCAGGTTAGCCTTTTTGACAAAATTCGTTGCTGGGCAACGAATGAATGCTCCCAGGAGATTCGTGATACTTGTCCGGCATTTATAGAGAGTGGCCGCCCCTGTTGGCAAGTGCACCGCGACGTATCTGGTGAGATGCAGCCCAAATGCCTAAATTGCCCGGTTTTTCAAGCGGCGCCAGTCCCGAGACTTGTCTAATGGGTGAACAAGGAGAGATGAAGATGATCCGATGGTTGCGAAGATTATTATTGGGGACGGTATTCGCCCTCCCGTTTGCGTTGGTTAGCTTCGTCTTTGTA
>DAOUTT010000121.1 GCA_030668545.1 Anaerolineales bacterium
AACATCAGGGTTGAAGTACACATTTCTCGTCCACGCCATCATGATGGCCATTTTTTCCCTTACGTACCTTTTTGTTCCAGTGCTGTGGGGTAATTTGACGGGTTGTTTATCCAACCAGGTGCCACAAGTTTTCAGGCTCTTTGGTACAGCCATCCTCGGGTACGCGATAAGTTCATTCTTCTCGTATAGGGAGAATGCTTGGGAAAAGGTCAAGATCGTTGCCCAGATGAACAGCATCATTACGATACTGTTCGTAGTCGTGCTCGTATTGGCCTTGACCCTCTGGGATCTCCCATCCATCGGTTGGATGTACGTCGTTGTGATGAGTGGCTTTGCAATAGCATTCAACTATTTCTATTTTACGAAGTAAGACAAGACAGAGAGACAAGCAATGTCTCCGTAAGGAGGATATGAAATGAAACTCAAAACCGTCTTCACGGTAAACTACGTTATTGCATTCCTGTTTGGTGTTGGATTTATCTTTCTTCCTAAAATCTTCATGCCCTTGTTAGGGTGGAGTGTAGCGGGAGATGCGCCATTGGTGACGCAAGGTGTGGGTGTATTTGTCATTGGCACCAGCGTCCTTACATATTTCGCACGAGACGCTTCAAGATCCGAGGCTAGGCGAGCGATCGTCCTTTCTTTATTTGCTCTCTACGTCTTGTTAACTTTGTATAAAGTCTCATGGCTTCTCCTGTTTGGTATTCCGTTCACTTGGTTGCAGGCTTTCCTGTATGTAGTTCATATCGGATTGGCAGTTGCATACGGCTACTTCCTCTTTGGAGGACCAAGAGAAATCGATTCTAATTAAGGGCGGCTGGAACACACAACGAATACTAGCTCCAAATAAACACACTGCAGTGGGTACGAAGACGGAGGCCTGGTCTAAGGTTACAGCGCATATCAATATTGTGCGTTCTTTTCCTTGACCGCTTTTCCCAATCCAGTTCCGCGGGAGACCATGGGTCATAGGATATCGGAGTTCGAGTTCGCTCAAACGTAATCAATCATATAGGAGGTGTTGATAACAAGAAAAGCCATAAAAGAAGCTACGTTCGATTCTCACTCAACTTTCCAGCTTCATTCCCGCATCATTCCAGAGGGCAAACGCATGAAATTCAGTACGCTTATGTCAATCAAGGCAGTCATCTGCCTGTTTTTCGGTGTTGGGGAGGTCCTGATCCCAACGACTTTGATGTCGCTATACGGAGTAACCTTAGATCCCGGCGGCGCTTTCATGGCTCAGCTTTTCGGACAGGCGTTTTTCCTATTGGGTCTTCTTCTCTGGCTGATGAGAAATACAACCGAGGCATCGACCGTGAAGGCATTTTCGATTTCCCTCTTTTTGGGGGACGCGGTCGGGTTCGTCGTCTCGTTGATGGCGGTATTAAATGGTGTCGTGAACGCGCTTGGTTGGACAACCGTAGCGCTGTATCTGTTCATTGGTTTAGGCTTCGGGTATTTCTGGCTTAAACCCCCCACTACAAATTGATCGACGCATATAAAAATGTGAGCGTAATGAAAGAGAGGGGCGTTCTCGCCAATTTACCAAATCCTTGATTGGGTGATTAGAACAAACCTTTCCGCTCTCCTTTCTTCAAAGCCGGGGTCCTAGAAAGAAACCGCCCTGATTTATAAAAACAGGGCGGTTTGCGGTCGCGGGGGGATTGAGGCGATTGGGCTAATTGCGCTAAAGTTTCCCGGCCAGTTGAATGCGAGTTTCCTGAAGTCGGGAAGACGCGGCTGCTGCGATAGCTTTCATCAATCCATAACCAAGCGCAGTGTCTTCCTCGCAAAGCTCTCGAAGCTTTTCTGCCTCGAATTGGATTAGTGAACCGTCCTGCTTCGCAACCCCCGTCGCCGTCAGGTGGTAGGGGGGTATGAGAGCGGCAATCCCCATGAGATCACCAGACACGACGGTGCCGACGACGAGCGTTTCGTCTTTCGAAGTCATGTATACGACATCCACTTCACCCTTCGTAAGCAGCATCAGGTGAGTGGCCGTTTTTCCCTTTTGATAAATGTGCGCTTCCGTGAGGAATTCCCCGCTCTCCTCGAATATCCTATCGCCCTCTTTGAACTCTCGTTCTGCGCTGAATAAGGCGACTTTCTTCAAGCAGCCATCCGAAAGGCCTGCAAAATGTGGATAGCGTCGCAAGGTCTCTGGTGAAATCATGGGGCATCTCCATTATGGGTTAGGGCGGTCATCACGGCTTCGACCGCCGCCGGTAATGCATCTTCAACTTCGGGGGAAAGTGCTTCGTCAAAGGTCTGGACATCCGCCGCCTCGACGCCGATGAGAAGGATATCCTTCGAAGGAGGCAGGTGGGCTCCGGCTTGATAGCCGAGTTCTAGCGCAGTGGATAGGTTCACATCATGCGCTGATGAGCTGCGCTGCGTGGGAATGTCGTCCGGGTTGAGCAGGTGAATTGTCCCTGGCGAAGCGCCGGTGCAGATGGCGTCGATGATGATGGCCCGGTCGAAACCGATCATGCGTTCCATCAAGCGCAGCCCGCCCCAGTAGTCCAGCCCCACTTCAACATCAGGGTTCGCTGGAATGAGGTGCTCTACTTCTTGGGCGACACGCAAGCCGACACTATCGTCCCTCAAGATTGGATTTCCAAGACCTAAGATAAGTGTTTTCATCGCTCTTATTAACGCATTCAGCGGCAAGCCATTAGTATACTCGTTGGATACGGATGGTGACCGCTGAATCTCTAGTCTAAATTCTGAGCCAGGTGTTCGATGACTTCACCATCAGGCGCTCGGAGTGTCACCTCCAGCGGCATCTGACCTGGCAGCGTATGCGTCGCGCAGGCCATGCAAGGGTCATAGGCACGAAACGCCATCTCGATCGTATTTAGCAGACCTTCCTTGATCTCGACGTCTTTGGTGATTAACCCCTGGGCGGCTTTCTTGACCGACATGTTGATCGCGGCGTTGTTGTTCGTTGTGCCCACGATCAGATTGACCTTGGTCAGAATCCCGCGCTCATCGGTCCAGTAGTGGTGAGTGAGTGTGCCGCGTGGGGCTTCGACGGAGCCAACACCTTCGTCGGGAGTCTCCGTTGGCAGGACGCGGAATTCCTCTCCTGTGATTTCAGAGTCGGTTGCCAGTTCCACCCAGCGCTCGGTGGCGTAGAGCAGCTCAACGAGGCGGGCCCAGTGAGTGGCGAGGGTGTGATTTACCGGCTTGCCGCCTAATGTATCGAACATGCGTTCGTATTCGGCTTGCGCAAGAGGCGTGGCCAGCCCATCGGCCGCATTCAGGCGGGATAGGGGGGTGGCTTTGTAAACACCCGATTCCATCCCATCTACAAACCCTTTCCAACCGACTTTCTTAAGATATGGGAATTTGAGGTAGGACCAGGGCTCGACGCGTTCCGCGATGTGTTCCTGATAGTCTTTCGCATCGTACTTCGCGAACTCTTTCCCATCCGGTCCGACTACTCGGATCATCCCATCGTAAAAGTTCACATGGTTATTCTCATCGACGGTTCCCATGTTGTACGTCTCATGGGTGAACAAACCGCCGGTGATGAGCGACACATAATCTGTGTTTCCCAGGACAACATCATTGAAAAGTTGGAGGGAGAATTTGGCGAACTCGATCGCGTCGCGACCGAGCGCTTCAATCTCCTCTCGCTGTTCTTCGGTGATCCCCCGGCTAACCCCGCCGGGAAGACCCCAGTTTGGATGTACTGGGCGGCCGCCGATCATCTTGATCAGATGGTGGCCGTCATGGCGCATCTTGAGCACCTTGCCGGCAATATCCATCCCGACCTTCTTGATTACGCCAAGGATGTTGCGCTCAGAGGGGTGGGCGTTGGGGCCCATGACGAAATCGGGTCCACCGAGCGCATAGAAGTGCGTGGTGTGATCGGTGGCGAAGAAGATGCTGTAGAACATCTCCCGCAGTTTCTTAGCCGTCGGTGGGGGATCGACGTGAAAAAGCGCATCCAGCGCCTTCGTAGAAGCCAAATGGTGTGCTTCAGGGCAGACGCCGCAGATGCGGTTGGTGATGTTGGGCATGTCCTCCGCGGGGCGGTCGACACAGAATTGCTCGAAACCGCGCAGCTCGGGAACCTGAAGATAGGCGTTCGCTACCTCACCATCTTCTGTGAGGAAGATATCGATCTTGCCGTGGCCCTCGAGTCGGGTGATCGGATCAATTGAAATTCGTTTCATGTCCTAATCTCCTCATCAGGCCGATTCGGCCGTCTCCAATTTCGCATCCGAACCTCCATTGGCAGGCAATGCAATTCTACGCAGTTCGCTGTGTGCCAAGCTGAAACGGTAGAACGTACCTATGGGATCAGGGATCCCTTCGTGTATGATGCGGTCGATCTCCTCTGGATCATCGGAATCGATCACGGAAGCCAGGGCGGTCATCATCCGGGCGCCGAAATCCTCAACCCCTTCATTCGGGCCGTAACAGCCGATGCAGGGGGAGCCAACGGTCGGACAAAGGGCGCCACATCCAGCGCGGGTTGCGATGCCGCAGCAGACGAGACCCTGTTCGAGCAGGCAGATATCGGGATCGGGGATGATCTCCCACGTTCGTTTGAACTCTTTGATTTTCTTCTCGTCCCGCGTGCGCGGGCAGTCATCGCAGACTGTCGTCTCAGCGCCAATCACGCTGCCCGGGGCAGGGAGCTTATTTTCCAGGATGGCGACGATGGCATCCCAGATCCGCTCCGGTTCCGGCGGACAACCCGGCAGGTAGTAATCAACGTCAACGGTTTGCCCGAGAGTCTTGACGGTCTCATAGAAGAAAGGCAGGTAGAGCGTGCCCTCGGCCACTTCCGTCTCTGTCTGTGGGCGGACGCCGTCGGGATTCACAGTGCTTGGTGTATCGTGATACGCAGTCTGGAAGATCGCTTCTTTTGTTGTGGCGTTCGCCAGGCCGGGAATACAACCCTCCTGAGCGCAGGAGCCAAAGGCGACGAGGACTTTCGATTTCTGGCGCATCAGGCGGGCCATGTACTCCTGTTCACTCGTCCTGATCGCGCCGTTGAAGAAGCAAAGATCGATGCTCTTATCGTCCATTTTTTCGATATCACGGACTTTTCCATCCAGTACACAGGGCCAGAAGACGATGTCAAATGCCGCAGCGACATCAAGGATCTTCTCGTTGATACCTAGAACGGCAATCTCACAGCCGCCACATGAAGCAGCCCAATATAGTGCTAGGACCCCTTTTTCACTCATACTGGCACCTCCATCGCTTCGGCATGTTCCTCGACAAGTTGCTCTATCGCTTTATCGATTTTCCCGTTTTCAGACCAGTTCTTTGGCCAGTCAAGCGGTCCCAGAGCGCGAACTTGTTCAATCATTTCGTTGATCGCTCCCGCGAGTAATACGCCCTCTGCGGCTGAAGCCCACTGCAGGCGAATACGGTCATCCTCCATACCGAGCGCTTTCAAGGTGTGCTTCAGCATAGAAAAGCGCCGCATGGTCTTATAGTTCTGCTCAATGTAATGGCACTCACCGGGGTGACAGCCGGCGATCATCACGCCATCCGCGCCCAGGGCGAAAGCCTTAAGTACGAATGAAGGGTCGACGCGACCGCTGCACATCACCCGCAGCATACGAATATTGGGTTCGTACTTGATTCTGGCCGTCCCCGCCAGGTCCGCGGCGCGGTAGGAGCACCAGTTGCATAAGAAAGCGATAATCTTTGGTTCAAATCTTTCATCAGCCATAGGATTTATCCTCCGCTATGCGGGAACCGCTTCAGGTTCTTCAACGGTGTGTTTACTGCCGTTTCCTGGTACTACGTCAAAGAGCAAACCTTCAATCTCGGCGAAGATTTGTTCGTTGCTGAAATGGGCGCCGCTGATCGCTTGCGCGGGGCAGGCAGCCACGCAGGTTCCGCAGCCCTTGCACAGCGCTTGATTGATGACGCTCACCATTTTCTCTTCCTCATAATCGATGGCGTTAAAGGGGCACAGCGTGTTGCAGATTCGGCATCCCGAGCATCTCTCCTCGTGGATCGTGGCGACAACCGGTTCGATTTCAACCGCGCCTTTCATGATCATCCCCAGTATGCGTGCGGCTGCCGCCGCTCCCTGGGAGACCGAGGCTGGGATATCTTTTGGTCCCTGGCAAGCTCCAGCGATGAAGATGCCGTCGGTCATTGTAGCGACCGGGTCGAGTTTTGGATGGCGCTCTGTAAACCAACCGGCCATACTGCAGGAGATGCCAAATTTCAAACCTACTTCCCTGGCGTCCGGTTTCGGTTCAAGCGCGGTCATCAGGATGACCATATCGACAGGGACGCGCCGCTGCCTGCTGATAAGCGTATCCTCCACCTGGATGATGAGCTTACCTTCTTCGCCGGGCTGGCGGGCAGCATCGGTGACCTCGGCCACACGTCCTCTCGTAAAGTGCATGCCTTCCTCAAGCAGCCGGTGATAGAACTCTTCGTAATCCTTAAAGGATGGACGCATATCGGTATAAAAGGAGTGGACCTCCGCGCCCGTTTTTTCTATCACAAGGTGTCCGAACTTCAGGGCACTCATGCAGCATACAGCAGAGCAATGCGCGTTAAACCTGGTGTCACGACTCCCGACGCAGTGGATGATGGCGACAGATTTCGGGGTTGTTACACCATCTCTCAACAGGATCTTGCCGTTCGTTGGTCCGGAGGCATTGCATAGGCGCTCGAATTCCAGGCTTGTGAATACGTTCGCCAATCGCCCGTATCCATACTGCGGAATTTTTCGACTATCGAA
>DAOUTT010000205.1 GCA_030668545.1 Anaerolineales bacterium
AACGGAGCAAATCGTCTTCTAGTCGATGGCTCGCAAATAAGTGCTAACAGCCCATCCCGTTTTATCCAAGTTATAGGGGTTAACCAAGAACCACCATTCATACCCATCTTTTTGCATAGGTCCATCACGCAATTCAAAGACTTCACTCTCCACAGCTAAGAATGCAATCTTGGAATCCAGTCCAACATTATCACGCATCCGCAGGCCATCTCCTTCGGTACCATAGACTTCGACGAGTCTCCCCAGCGAGAGCGAGCCACTCGTTTCCGGTGAAAGTGTAGGTGTAGAAGTATTCACAGGTTCGGCAGTTTCTGTTGGCGGCGTAATGGTTATGGAAGCTGTTGGCGCATTGATCAAAATTAATATAGGTGTCGCCGGGGGGACCGGAACTTGAGCTTGGCGAGTGAAATATCCGAGCACGATCAACGCGAACAAAGTGATTGTCCCCAACACGATACCGAGTCCGGCCCATAGCCAGTGTAATTTCACAACCTTTGGGAAAGAAGGCTTGTTGTCCATTTAATGGAGTAAGACGAGAGTTAGAGAGAGCGGGATTATCGTCAACGCGGTGGAAATGAGAACCCATTCAAGTGAGCCGTACTCGGCGTCTACTCTTACAGGGACCTTTGCCATCGGTAACATCATATTCATTGAGTTTTCGAAGATAGGTCTAATTCTTTTCCGCATTCATCCTCATTCAATCGATTGGCTAGTAAACAGATCAGGATTTACACCGCTTGGAACGAGAACTTTGAGCGCCTTCTTGTGAACGCTAAACTCAAGAGGGGAGTCGAGAACCAACGGTTCACCATCAAACTGTATAGGTAGTCCATTTTCCATTTCAAAGACCGCTTCGCTGGCTCGAAAGTGGTCTACCCCTTCTGCATCCACATGACGACCCATGAAAATCTGCGCTACCCGCACAAGGACATCACGAAGTTTTCCGCTCTCAATAAACCAGAAATCCAGCAAACCGTCGTCAACCTTGGCGCCCGTTGCTAAGTCCACCAAACCGCCGGCATATGCAGGAATATTAGAGGCTACTGCAAACAGGTAACGCCCCTCAAATTCGTCCTTGTCTGTCCGAACCTTTAGGTCCATGCCTTCCCACCTGATTGCACTCCATAAAGCCAATGTTCCGTAATGGACTGTTGCAAACGCCTTCTCCCAACGCTCTCGAGGTTCCATGCTGTTGACAACATGTGCATCCAGCCCGACGCCAGCCCACAGCAGAAATGCCTGACCGTTACACACGCCGACATCAACGAGACGGACATCTCCAGCAGCTAATCTCTCAGCCGCTTGCTCCAGCGCAAAGACATGAATCCAATCAAGGCGTGGCAGGCCGAGCTCCTGTGCCCACACATTTGCAGTTCCAGCCGGTAGGACACCTAGAGCGGTTTCCGACCCCGCCAACGCGGATGCCGCCTGGCCAATCGAACCATCACCACCGACTACAAATACAGCATCGCAACGCTGTGCGACAGCCTCCTTGGCGACATCGGCCAGCCCTTTCTTCGCCTCCCCTTTAACAATATGTGCGTCCCAACCCGCAGCCGAGAGAACACGCAACGCGCGTTCAAGAAGCGGGCTAGCGGGAAACCTACCTGCAGCAGGGTTATACAGCAGCCAGGCACATCGATTTGTCATAAATTACCTCAGGATATTATAGCGTCAAATAGGTTTCTCTCCTTCATTGCCGTGAATACTTGTAAGGATTACAATCGTCAGCACCATGGCACAGGATTTATTGGGTGGACGGTACGAGCTGCTTGAAAAAATCGGCTCCGGCGGTATGGCAGATATATACCGCTCATTAGACCATCAACTCCAGCGCGAGGTTGCAGCGAAAATCTTGCGCGATCCGCTTGCCAAGGATCAATCGTTCCAAGAGAACTTCCTGCATGAAGCCCGTGCAGCTGCGAATCTCTCCCATCCAAACATTGTCACAATTTTCGACTTCGGCCGTGACGACGATACGCTTTTCATTGTGATGGAACACATCGCCGGGGCTGATTTAAAGACTCTCATCCGTCGCCGGAAACTCCTTGCCCCACTCGAGGCAGTGGAGTTAATGATAAAGATCTCCGACGGTGTTGGCTATGCCCACCGGGCAGGTCTCGTTCACTGTGATCTTAAGCCACAAAATATTCTGATTACACCTGACAACAAGATCAAGATTACCGACTTCGGTGTCTCCCGTGCACTGGCAACAATCCAACCCGATGAACATTCAGACGTTGTTTGGGGAAGCCCTCAGTACTTTTCTCCAGAGCAAGCATCAGGGGGGGCACCTTCACCTGCCAGCGATGTTTATTCACTTGGAGTGATCCTCTACGAAATGATCACCGGCCAACCTCCATTCGTGGCGGATAACGCAGCCGACCTAGCTCAGCTTCACCTGACCGCTGAGCCAATTCATCCTCGCTTGATCGAGCCCAGCATCCCCGAATCCCTGCAGCAGATTGTTCTAAAGGTTCTCGCGAAGGAGCCATCCGCTCGCTATCGCAACGCAGATCAACTTGGGCGGATCCTCACGAATTTCAACTTGGATGCAACCCCAGGAGAGCACTCACTCACAGGTGATGAGTTAGACTTCACAGGTCTCGCACAGATTAAGGCCGCATCACCTCAAAATCCAGCGATAGCTTCGGAGATGGATTGGACCATGATCGCTCTTGGTTTGTTGGCCTTTCTAACAATTGGTGGATTGATCCCTCTCTGGCTTTGGGTATGCTTGCTTTACCCTTCCTGCCCAATTAATCCCGGGTAATCCAACCTACTGGTCGCACCCCACCGGCCGCGGTATAATTCGGACGAACGTTCTAAAAATTAGGGTAAATAACCAAAGCCACCTATTAGCTTTGGGAGGTATATGTGAATTCACCCCGAGGTAGAAACTCTCTCGTACTATTTATGTTAATGCTCACAATCGTGGCGGTTATTTTCTATTCCCGCAGCGAGGCGACCAAACCTGAAATACTGCCCTTAAACGAGGTCGCTGCAAGGATTCAATCTGGTGTGATCGACCGAATAATAGTCGATGAAAACGAACTGGAATTGATTTACTCGGATGGCACCAATGCGTTCTCTCGCAAGGAGCCTACAAAGACGACGGTTGAACAACTAAAGGATCTTGGCGTCAGCCAGTCGGCATTGGCTCGCGAGAATCTTGAACTCGAGATCAAAGAACCCAGCGATCTGGGAACCATTATCAGCCTGATCACCTATATCCTCCCCGCGCTGCTTGTCGTGGGCTTGATTTGGTTCATGATGCGTCAAGCGCAAGGTACGAATAACCAGGCCCTCTCCTTTGGGAAGAGTCGCGCACGTATGTTTACAGGCGACCAACCCACGGTTACATTCGAGGATGTTGCCGGCATTGAAGAAGCGAAAGAGGATCTTGAGGAGATTGTAGAGTTCCTTCAAGAGCCTGAAAAGTTTATTACACTTGGCGCCCGCATTCCAAAAGGTGTGCTTCTTATCGGGGCACCGGGAACCGGAAAAACGCTGCTTGCGAAGGCAGTCTCAGGGGAAGCGGGTGTACCCTTCTTCTCCATTTCGGGCTCTGAGTTCGTCGAAATGTTCGTCGGTGTTGGCGCAAGTCGAGTGCGCGATCTTTTCGATCAAGCAAAGCGCCACTCCCCCTGCATCGTCTTTGTCGATGAGATCGACGCTGTAGGCCGTCAGCGCGGCGCCGGCCTCGGCGGCAGCCATGATGAGCGGGAGCAAACGCTCAATCAGATGCTCGTCGAGATGGACGGCTTCGATACGGATACAAATGTGATCATCATGGCAGCGACGAATAGGCCAGACATCCTCGATCCTGCTCTCCTTCGACCCGGCCGTTTCGACCGGCGAGTTATGCTCGACCAGCCGGATATGCGCGGGCGTGAGGCGATCCTGAAAGTCCATTCTAGAGGTAAGCCCCTTGAGGAATCCGTTGATCTCTCAGTTATCGGGAAAGCAACGCCAGGATTTGTCGGCGCCGATCTCGAGAATCTCGTCAACGAAGCAGCAATATTAGCCGCTCGTCGAGATAAAAAGACAATCGGGCAAGCGGAGTTCGAAGAATCGATCGAGCGAGTTATCGCCGGCCCTGAACGTAAGAGCCGTCTCATAAGTCCGGAAGAGAAAATAATCGTCGCCTACCATGAAGCGGGTCACGCCGTCGTAAGTCACGTCATCCCCGAATCAGATCCCGTCCACAAAGTAAGCATCATAGCTCGGGGAATGATGGGCGGCTTTACGCTAGCCCTACCTGAGGATGACCGAACACTGATTTCCCGTAACAAACTTCTCGCGGATATGACCTTTGCCCTCGGTGGTCGCGCTGCTGAGGAGCTGGTCTTCAACGATATCACTTCTGGCGCATCGAGCGATCTCGAACGGGTAACAAAGTTAGCACGTTCAATGGTCACTCGACTCGGGATGAGCGATGACCTTGGACCCATGGTATATGGGCAAAAAGAAGAATTGGTTTTCCTCGGTCGAGAGATCTCAGAACAGCGAGACTACTCAGAGAGTGTAGCTGAGAAGATAGATGCCGAGGTTCGTGACTTGGTCCGAGATGCTTACGCTCGTGCTAAAAAGATCCTGACTGAATATCGAACTTCTCTCGATACCATCGCCCAATATCTCGTCGAAGAGGAAACCATAGATCGAGAAACGTTTGAGAAAATCTTCGGTGAACCTGTCAAGGAGAAAAACAGCGGA
>DAOUTT010000012.1 GCA_030668545.1 Anaerolineales bacterium
ATCGTAGTCGTCATCGCGAGCGCAGGAAACGGGCTGCTATCCCCACAGTAGCGCTTGTTGGCTACACAAATGCAGGTAAATCAACGCTCTTAAATTTCTTGTCAGATGCTGAAGTTTATGTGGCCAACGAGCTCTTCGCGACGCTAGACCCTACAACCCGCCGTGTGGTTTCATCGAAAGGGCATCCGTTCCTCTTTACAGATACGGTTGGCTTCATTCAGAAACTGCCTACGGGGCTTATTGCTGCATTCAGAGCAACGCTAGAGGAGATCCATGAAGCAGATTTACTCCTCCATGTCGTCGATATTTCTCATGCGAACGCTGCCTCTCAAGCAGAGGCTGTTCAGGCAACGCTCGAGGAGATAGAAGTTTCTGGTATTCCGATGGTTACTGCTTTGAATAAGATTGATCGGGTCACTGACCAGGAATATATTTTCAACCAGGTCGATTCCTTCGAGCGCGCTGTTCCAATTTCAGCGCGTACGGGAGATGGAGTGGACACTTTGCTGGCGGTTATTGAGCGAGTAATGTTAGAAGACTCGCTGGACGTAACTGTAGAGTTGCCGTATAAGGAAGGCCACTTAATCAGTATCTTCCATGATCATGGAGAAGTTGCCAGTATTTCCTACGATCGCGATCGGGTTGTGATTAGTGGCAAGCTTCCACAACGTCTTGAGAGAGAGTTTCGCCCGTATTTTCTACCGGATAGTTCCGAATTATCTGGACAGGATCCCTATGAGGGGTTCGATTAATTACCTCCTAAGATATCATTTAGTTCCATGAAATCGTAAACTATACCTCCGCATGGGAAAATTGTCAGAAAAGACGTTTAACGAGTTGCAAATGGATCTACAAATGCGCCTTGAAGGCGAGGTGCAATTTGATTCGTTTACGCGGGTTCTTTACAGCACGGATGCGTCCAATTTCCAAATCGAACCTCTTGGCGTTGTGCTTCCGAGGGATGAAGATGAAATTTGCGCGGTCGTTGAGATCGCCAAGGAATATGGCGTGTCCGTAATTGCCAGGGGAGCTGGGACTAGCATGGCCGGGCAGGCACTCGGGCACGGAATAATTCTCGATTGTTCTAAATATTTGAATCAAATCCACTCACTTTCGCCCGAGGAATCTCAGGTTGAAGTCGGCCCTGGGGTTGTCTTAGATGCGCTTAACCGGATCACAGCAGAGCACGGTCTCATGTTCGGACCTGATCCGGCATCGGCTGATCGAGCGACGATTGGCGGGATGATCGGCAACAATGCGACGGGGGCGCATTCGATACGATATGGATTGGTCATAGATCATCTGCTTGAAGCTGATGTGGTTTTAAGTGACGGCTCGGTCGCCAAGTTTGCACCGCTCGAACCACATTCACTCAAGATGAAGCAAACGGGCGAGAACCTTGAAGGAGAGATTTACCGCAAAGTTTTTACAATCCTTGATGCTCATCGCCAGACTATTCGTGAATGTTGGCCGCGGACATGGAGACGGGCATCTGGCTATAGCCTGAATTATCTTGCCGATTATTCTCCGGGAGCCCCGGTTGTCTGGTTTGACGAAGCGATTCCTTATCCACCAACCGCCGGGTTGAATCTAACTCCCTTGCTCTGCAGCTCAGAGGGCACTTTGGGCATTCTCAGAAGGGCCAAGATCAGACTTGTACCTAAACCAGGAGCGACGGTTTTAAAAGTATTGTCGTTCGATAGCATCAGCGAAGCAGCCGACGTTACCCCGGGGATACTAGAGACTGGACCCGATGCCGTAGAAGTGCTCCCGCGCCTGCTTCTAACCCGTGCTCGCGAGATCCCAACGTATGCCCGAAAAATGGGTTTCGCTCAAGGAGATCCAGCGGCATTGCTAGTAGTTGAGTATACAGGCGAGAGCGTAGAGCAAGCGATGTCGCAAGCGAAGCGTCTCAAAGGGGGGTTGCTGCTAGAACGTGAGGAGGATCAGGCTGACCTTTGGGAAGTACGGAAAGCGGGATTAGGACTTCTTATGTCTATCCCCGGAGACACGAAGCCGGTGTCCTTCATCGAAGATGTGGCTGTACCGGTCGAAAAATTGGGGGATTATGTGCGGCGTGTGGATGCCATTCTCCAGGAGCATGGGACGACTGGGGAATGGTATGCCCATGCCTCTGCTGGATGCCTCCACCTCCGACCCATGCTCAATCTTAAATCCGCAGAAGGTGTGGAAAGAATGCGCCGTATTGCCGACGCAATCGCGGATTTGGTTATCGAAATGCAGGGTTCCATCTCCGGCGAACACGGGGACGGCCTCTCGCATACGGAGTATAACGAGCGCCTTTTTGGACCAGACCTGGCAAACGCCTTCCGCCAGGTGAAGGAGGTATTTGACCCGGACGAAGTATTAAACCCCGGGAAAGTCGTGCCTGCATCCAGTGGATTTGGAGGTAAAGGGTCCCTGACTTCGAATCTCCGCTATGGTGACGGGTATCAGACTAACTCTCCAGCAACTTTCTTCACTTACACACGAGAGGGAAGCCTCGCATCTGCGGTAGAGAGTTGCACCGGCTTAGGCGTATGTCGAAAAGACGATGGGCTGATGTGCCCATCCTATCAGGTGACCCGAGATGAAATGCATTCCACTCGCGGTAGAGCGAATGTCCTCCGGGCCGCGATTAGTGGGGCGCTGCCGCTAGAATCCCTCACAAGCAGCCAAATGTATGATGTTTTTGACCTCTGCCTGGCATGCAAGGGCTGCAAGGCAGAGTGCCCGACTGCTGTGGATATGGCACGGTTAAAATCCGAGTTTCTGGCGCTTCATCGCGCCGAACACGGAGTGCCTCCGCGTGATTTTCTATTTGCGAACATTGCCAGGTTCTCGCGCTATGGGAGTGCATTTGCAGCTCTACTTAATACCATCACTCGGCTGCAGGTTTTTCGGTGGATGCAAGAGAAATTACTGGGGATTCCTCGGCAGCGGACACTACCGCATTTTGCGAAAGTAACCTTCAGCGAGTGGTTCTCAAAACATCCAGATCCGGGTTTCGCTGAAACAGTCGTCCTTTTCTTGGATACTTATACTCAATACCAATCTCCCGAGGTTGGCATCGCCGCAGTGGATGTGTTGGAAGCTGCTGGCTTTCAGGTTGAACTCGCCTCCGAGCAGGTATGTTGTGGGAGACCAATGATCTCGAAGGGGCTATTGAAAGATGCGAGGATTCTTGCGGGGACAAACATCCGCGCTCTGTCGCCCTATGTAGAAAAAGGAATTCCAGTCGTTGGTCTTGAACCATCCTGTCTCATTACACTTCGAGATGAATACCTGGATTTCTTCCCGCTTGACCCGCGCGCACACCAACTTGCGGAGAATTCATTTACTTTTGAAGAATTTCTCGTTCGATCGCGCGGCTCAGAGGCGCGTCCTATCGATAGAATCCAATTCCAGGAAGCGGATACATCAATCTTATTCCACAACCATTGCTATTTGAAAGCATTGATAGGCTCTGAACCGTCAACTGCAATGTTTAAAACCGCTGGCATTGATGTCGAGGAGATCGATTCAGGGTGCTGTGGGATGGCAGGAGCTTTCGGTTATGAAGTAGAGCATTACTCCCTCTCGATGGAGATCGCGGAAGATCGTCTTTTACCCGCGGTGCGTCAAGGAGTAGGGCAGGGAGCGCAGATTTCTGCCTCCGGGCTCTCGTGCCGAACGCAAATCCACGATGGAGCGGGAATCCACGCGCGGCACCCTGCACAGATTCTCGCCAGGCTCATCGCTGAGGATGAAGACTAGCAACCCAACTTCCTTGAATAACCCTATCTATGTAGCTTGAATAAGCGCATCGTAATCTTGCTCCGGGTGTTGTGACCTATGCAACGGGTCCCGACACGACACATCATGAGTTAAGGTATATTTGAAAAAGGATGACAAAAGTGGGAACGAACTATGAGCTAGGTCCTCCAAAAGTAAACAACTTTATTAAAACACTGGCTCGATGGTTTATTGCGTTAGTGGGGTGGAAAGCCGAAGGAGATCTTCACTTATTACCCAAAAAGTTTGTAGCGATCATGGCACCGCATACATCTAACTGGGATTTATTATTCGCTTTGGGGACAATATCTGCTCTAGGAATAAAGTTTAACTGGTTTGGAAAAAAGGAAGCTTTCAGTTGGCCAATCGGTCGTTTGTTCAAGCTATTGGGTGGCATCCCCATCGAGCGTAGTGCCCACCAGAACATGGTCGAGCAGACTGCTGCGTTGATTCGTTCGCGAGATCGGGTCATCATTGGTATAGCCCCTGAGGGGACCCGCAGCAACTCAAAATATTGGAAGACCGGCTTCTATAATATTGCCCACCAGGCTGGAGTTCCGATAGTTTTCGCTTTTTTAGATTATGCTCGTAAAGTGGGCGGCCTAGGTCCGATGATGCAGACGACGGGCGATATCGAGGAAGATCTAGAGGAGATACGTAAATATTACAAAGGCGTTACCGCAAAGAACCCAGCGTTGGTCGGAGAGATAGCAATAAAACCTAAAAATGGAGCGAATTAAGCAAGGGAGAGTATCTCCCATGAACACGTATTCTCTCTCGCAGATTCAGAAACCCCCAGCCAGATAAACCTGTCTCACTTCTCGAAAATATCATGATAGCCGCGATCCAACTCATCATCTGATAGATGTGCATAACGCTGCGTAACGGCGATGTTGCGATGCCGAGCGAGCTCCTGAGCTAGCTTCAGATTGCCGCCAGAGCCACGCAAAACCGTTGTAACGAAGTAATGCCGGAAAGAGTGAGGTGTGATCGTGCCTGCGGCTTCGGGACCGAGCGCTTCACTGACGTGTTTGTGGACGATAGCACGGCCGGTTGTCGTTGATACTGGTAATACTTTCTTCCCAGCTCCAAGATCATGGCGGGCAAAGAGAGGGAGTGTAGACAAAGGCCG
Organism: Anaerolineales bacterium; assembly: GCA_030668545.1. Taxonomy (GTDB): domain Bacteria; phylum Chloroflexota; class Anaerolineae; order Anaerolineales; family E44-bin32; genus E44-bin32. The sequence goes on from DAOUTT010000012.1 coordinate 4,907, forward strand.
CCCGCTGCCACCGTCCAGTTCAGCTCTTAATCGCAGATAATCCTTCAATGCAGCTAGAGAGCGCGATGAGAAACGCACGATCGATTCCCGATCGCCTTTACCGATCAGGATCGCCCGTCCTTCATTCCAATCGATATCCGCCCGGCGCAGGTTGCAAGCTTCGTGAACGCGGAGGCCTGTATCGGCGAGTGTTAGCAGGAAACCGCGGTCTCTTAGATTGCGCAGACGGTCTCGTTCATCATCAACTGACAAATTGATGAGGTTTTTCGCGTAGTCAATCGTGATTTCAATCTGCTTTCGCGGAAATTGAGGGAGACGCTGACCAGGGCGGCGTCCACGACGGCGGATAAGCATTCGCATACGGGAGAGATTGATATCGGCGAGTTCTTCAGCAACCAAGTATTCGTACCAGCCAGCGGTTGCTGTGAGATATAGCTGTTCGCTTGCAGGCGCGTATGATTTTAGCGCAGCAGCGAAATCAGCGATCCAATCCTCCTTTGCAGCTGAGGTTAAAGTCTCAGCGGGATCAATCCCTACGTCATAGAGCATTGACTGGAAAGCATTAAGCGCATTGCGGTAGGTCCGGGTTGTATTTTCGCTGCGCGCAAGCGCAATTGTACCTAAGTAATCCACAATAGATTCAACGATATTTATCCGCGCCACAGGTTTTGACTCCAAAAGAAGATTTATCCGCTCTCATGAGAGAGCTTATTATAATAGTACTTATCATAAGCATAACGAATTTAGCATAATAACAATGCTGGGTCAAGCCCCTCCCCCGCGCAGACAGTTGATATTTGAAAAGAAAGTGTATTGAGATACAACACTCGGAAAACTTTATTTAAGACAGCATTGATTTGATCTATATAGCTCTCTCTTTGCCAGAGCTACTCCCCCCTACCCGATTGAAGTGTCTCGGATATCATGAATGCCAGAAGGATGAATTGTACAGAGACGTACATATGTTCTATACGAGATACTTAAGGGACTCTATGAAGGAGGGGAAGGATTATTCAAAGAGGGTATCCGCGGCTTCGACTTCAGGTTCTGAATGATAAGAAGTGATGGCTCCCCCAAGGTGCGCACCATAAAGTATCACTAAACTGATGATATAAAACCAAAGCATGAGCGCTACGATTGCCCCTAATGAGCCATAAACAAGTTCATAGGTGGCGATACCGCTTGTAAGGTACCAGGTAAAGCCTGCTGAGGCGAGGTCCCAGCCCAAGCCAGTCACCATGGCACCAACGAGAGCTGCACGCCAAGGAACCTTTGTATTTGGTGCCCAAAGAAAGAGCAGGAAGAACAAAATAACTTTGAATGCCCATGAAAGGAAATGAGTGATGAAGGATTGGACCGGGAAAATCTCGGGGGCCAAGGAAATTAAATTAGCAGGGTCAAAGCGGGAAAGGAAAGTAGAGACGGTTGAGAAGAACATATAGGCTGATAGAAGTACGATCACAATGGTTATGATCGAGAGCCCGGCAAGCCGGTTGCGAATGAAATTACTAGGTTTTGTATCTGGCCAGGCAAGGCTCACGTTGTAGAACAAACTGGAGAAAACACCTGTCCCAGCCCAAACTAAGCCGATAAGGCCGATTATGCGAACAGGTCCACGAAGAGAAAGAACTGTCTGCAGATTGTCCTCAATTAAAGATTCAGAGACTGGAAGAAGATTGCCAATAATCTCTGTCACTTGTGAAAATATGGCCTCTTCCTTAAGCACAAAACTTGCGGATGCAATTAATGCAAGAAAGAATGGAAAGATAGAAAAAAGGGCGTAGTATGCAAGGCTGGCAGCGACTGCGGCGCCGCGAGCCTCAGAGAATCGTTCTAGCGAGAGCGCAAAGATGCCGAGTCCGCCTCGTGTTACGAGGTTTAGTCGATGATATAGCTGGCGGAGATATTCTTTCTTCGACATATTTAGCTTATATATCAGCTGCGGATAGCAGAGATTATACAGCCTTCCTGTTAAATGGAAGCAATCAAATATTGGTTTTATTAATTTAGTGTTTATAAAGGGGTTTATTAATCGCTTGATTCGTTGGAGTTGTCCAGTATCCGATGGATTTCACCCGATCCCCAACACTTTTCCATCGCCTGCACAATACCAGGGTCAAATTGCTTTCCTGAACCATTACGAATCTCAGTGTAGGCTACCTCACCGGGCATTGCCTTCCGGTAAGGTCGATCAGATGTCATTGCGTCGAAGGCATCAGCAACTGCAAGGAGCCGGGCGCCCTCGGGGATTTCCTCACCGTTGAGCTGAGCAGGATAACCATCCCCATCCCAGCGCTCATGGTGATGTAAAACGAGCGGGATGGCGGGTGCAAGGTAAGGGATGTCGCGGATCATTAGCGCGCCTACTTCAGGGTGTTTACGCATCTCTACCCATTCTTCATCAGAGAGAGAACTGTCCTTTCTCAATACCGATTCAGGAATGTAAATCTTCCCAATGTCATGCAAGATGGCGCCGAATTCAAGAATTTCAAGCCTGGCGTCATCCCATCCAAGTTGGTCAGCAAGAGCTCTTGCGTACAGGCTTAAACGCCTCATGTGTGCGTGTGTGTAGGAGTCACGGGCTTCGATTGCATTTGCCAACACAAAAAGGCTGTCCTTATATGCGTGCTTAAGCTGGGCAAGCATAAGTTCATCTGAGCGCTGGAGCCGTGCTCGAACGGCGGCCAAGAGTTCTTGGGTAGTTACGGGTTTTGTGATGTAATCATCAGCGCCTAACGATTTGCCGGCGAAGATTTCCTCACGGGTGCCCCTGGCGGTGAGGAAGATGAAAGGTATGCTAGACCCTCCAGGTTGCCGGCGAACGGCCTCAAACAATTCATAACCATCCATTATCGGCATCGAGATATCGGAAAGGATCAGTGCAGGTTTTGTATGACCGAGAAGTTCAAGTGCGGCTTCCCCGTTGGAAGCTGAAAGGACTTCAAAGCCCGCACCCTTGAGTACGTCCTGGAAGGCGATGAGCATCGCCGGATCATCCTCAACTACGAGGAGTTTTATCGGATCTTCCTGATGATCTGTTGAACTCGCTGTATCTTCAACCATTGACCAGCCTTTACATCATCATTATTATTACGTTCTATTCACGATTCTGCTATATGAAATTCGTACCCCCCCCCTTTACCATGGTTCAGCCTGCCTTATTGTCTCTTGATTTCGTTTAGCAACCATGTACGTAAGATGTGAGTTTTCCTGACATTATGTATTATGATTCCGCTTGGATTGAATTTGAATGTAACACAGGGTATAGAATGTCAAAGCGCTTAATATCATTTCTCACGCTAGGATTAATCTTAGCCACTCTTCTCTCATTCGCTTCTGGCTATTTTGCGCGTGAGATCTGGCCGCTCCCTTCAGAACAACTGGTCCTTTTAAAAGAAGCCAGGAGACTCCTAGGTATCCATTACCTCGATCCTTTACCGGATGACCTGGAGCTTGAGCGAGGGATGATCCATGGCATGATGGAAGTGTTACCTGATCCTTATAGCAAATACGTTGAACCAGCGATACACGAAATTCAAACGGACGATCTGGCAGGAGAATACGCAGGTATAGGAGCAGAAATTTCCAAAGGAGATCAAGGGAAATTCTACCTTGTCCCGATCGAAGGTGGTCCAGCTGAAGCTGCAGGTATCCTCGAAGGTGATGTTCTGCTTGCAATTGATGGTGTGCCAATTAGCAAAGACACCGTGCTTGAGTCAGTTATCACTCGAATTCGAGGGACCGAAGGGTCAGTGATCCGCTTAACAGTTGCTCCCCGGGATCCCCAGCAGACCAACCTTGAGTTTGAAGTCACTCGTGCTATCATCCCCCTACCCTCGGTAATGCACTACCTCCTCCCCGAAGAACAATGGGTTGGAGTTATCACTATTCGGCGCTTCAGCGAGAAAACTCCAGGTGAACTTGAGAAAGCCTATCAGAATTTAAATAATCGAGGGGCTAAATCTATCATTCTCGACTTACGGGATAATTCCGGGGGTCTACTCGAGGCATCTATAGAATCTTCACGGCTATTTCTCGAGGGCGGGCTCGTCATTGTTGAAGAGCGCAGTGGATTGGAGAGCCAGTTATTCTATGTTCACGAGAAAGGATTAGCATCAGAAATTCCTATGGTCGTTCTGGTGAATGCCGGGACCGCGAGTGCAGCGGAAATAGTGGCAGCTTCGCTTAAGGACAACGGGCGAGCACCGTTAATTGGCGAGACTACTTTTGGCAAGGGATCTGTACAAGTGATTTTGGAGTTGAGCGATGGGTCCAGTCTGCATGTTACGTCTGCTCGTTGGCTAACTCCCAATGGCAAAGTTATTGAAAGTATTGGTCTTATTCCAGATATCATTGTTGAGCAAATAGATTCATCCGCGGATAATGGCATTGCCGTTGCTGTAAAATGGTTGCGGGAGCTTCGCTAAGATGGCCAAGAAGAAGAAGGATCCGTACAAGACAATCGCCAGGAATAAAAAGGCGGCACATGATTACATCCTCGAGGATCGTCTTGAGGCGGGTATTGTATTACGTGGAACTGAAATTAAATCAGCGAGGGCGGGCAACGTAAGCTTGAAGGAAGCGTACGTTCAAATCAGCGGAGAAGAAGCATGGCTTGTGAATGCCCACATCGCGTCCTATCAAGCGGCAAGCTTATTCAATCATGACCCTCGGCGGCGTAGGAAACTATTATTGCACCGAAGGGAAATTTTGCGATTAGATGCAAAGATAAAGCAGCGTGGCTATACGGTTGTTCCAACGAGAATGTATCTGAAAAAGGGTCGTGCAAAAGTGGAGATCGCCTTAGCCCGCGGGAAACGAAAGTATGATAAACGAAGAGAACTTGCCGAGAAGGATGCAGCACGCGATATCGAGAGATCCTTCGCGAGGAGAAAACAGTGAAGCCGAAATCAATCGCTTCAATTAATCAACTGCCGGAAAAGGAAAAAGCAGCCATCTATACAAGCTTCATTCCAAATGAACTGCTCCAGAAGTTTGATATTCAATCTGATTTCACGGACGCAGAGGGAAGGTCACTTCTTACGCTGCGGTTTAACGAAGGCAGCACCGATGTTGTGCTCGACCTGCGGCATGAATTTGGGGCCCAAGATCCTCTGCTCTACACGCATCTTACAGATACGATGAATGGTCAGATACATGTACTGCTTTACATTGTCAACGATCCTAACTCTCCACGATTCGGAGTGGATAAAATGCCCGATGGAACGAAAACCGAATTTGGAGTATTTCGCAGGAATCTTGCTGAAGAGGAGAAAGCGCTTAATGCAGGTTTGGCTCCTGGTCAAGTGCGCCAGGGGTTACGTTTACTAAAGCACGCAATCCCTGCCTTCGATGATTTCATGCAGGGGTTGGGGCATGATGTATATTTCATAGATCCGCTCTCCTATCACAACGCGATTGTTTTTGAACGTTATGGCTTTTCCTATCAAAAAGGTCGACGTTTAATGATACGGATAAATGATGGATTCATACCTGAATCTGACCTGTATTTGAAATTAGATAACTCAACACCCTTCCGTAAGCCTGCATTCCATCGAAGCATACTTGGAAGGAGCTGGGCAATTCATGACTGTATCCTGGGGGAGCACTATTCAGATGTCATTATGTATAAAAAGATCGGCAGGAATGCGGGACTGAACACTTTCCCCAACAGTGAATGGAGATAATAAATTGCGCATAGCCTTTTTGTATATTGAAGAAAATATTGAATCGATTATTGAAAACGATTAATATGGCTATGCGCATTACACTTTTCCTGTGATTGCGTCCGTGTGCTATACTAAGGTTTGTTCAGAGGGGATGAATGGTATCGACGGAGGTGGAGCGTCACAGATTGCAAACCGAGAGGCGCCGAACTCGTTAACTCAGCGCACATACAAGTGCCAATCGCACTGACTATGCTGCTCTACCCGTAGCCGCGTAAGCGGATTACAAGTAGATCGGCGCTCTCCCAGGAGAGCTCGCCACCTCAAGCTTCGCCCTAGCAGTGCGAGGAATGGCGATCAAAATGTTGGGGCTGGCAGGACTGGATCCACGACAGTTCTGCAAGAGCGGGTTTAGGCTCGCAGTGGATAGCTGAGTTGAACGTCTGTCAATCGACGTCATCTCAGCAAAAATAAAGATTGACTATGTTTGTAGACATCTGCTGACTGAATCCTTCGGACGCGGGTTCGAATCCCGCCATCTCCACTAGGGGCTTGTCTATACCTTCTTTTTAGACAGCCTCTTCTCTTTAGGGTATTGGATTTTCTAAACGGAAACCATGCCCCCTAACGGTTATTACGTATTTACACTCTGAATCAACTTCGTAAATGCGATCGCGCAATCGGCGCACAAGAGCATCAATCGCTTGATCGGAAACACCTATTCCATCCGTTCCGGGCCAAACATGGGAAGCAATCTCATCCCTCGTTACAACACCGGAACTTTTATAGAGTAATTCAAGAAGACGAAATTGCGGTGGGGAAAGAGGTGGGTCAATTTCCTGTTCGTTTACCCAGACACGATGAGCCTGAACTTCCATTCGCAGCCGCCCAATACCAAAACGTATTGCTTCATCAACCGAAAGTGGAAGTGTCGCTTCCGAACCAATAAAATTGAGCCTGACCGCAAGAGCTACCTGGATCTCATCCCCATCTTGAAGTACAACTTTCGATTCAATACGCACACCGTTCAAATGCGTATGGTTTTTACTGCCTAAATCCTCGATTACATATCCTTCTGCTGTTCTATGAATTCGTGCATGATGACGCGATACCTGTCTATCCAATAATACAATATCGCAGTCTTCACCTCTACCAATGAGGAATGTCGAATTAACCAATGGCCAACGCGTGCCTTGGAGCTCGCCATCAGGTGCGATTAAGAAAGGTACCTCTTCCATCCGATCCATCCTGCGTTCTTTTCAATAAGTCCAGTCCCTTTAACCAGAGTATAATTCAATCGTTATCCATGTGCCTAATTTGAATACACTTAGATATTCGGTTTAACAAGTATTTTTCATAGGATAGCTGGATACGCTCCAGAGGTTATATTGCCCGAACCGCTCAAGTCAGGTTATATCCTTAAAGACCGCTACGTCATTAAAAAGCCCGTCGGTCGAGGTGGCATGGGTTCGTTATACCTTGCCGAAGATAATCGTCTTGAAGGCCGCCGTTGCGCAATTAAGGAAGTTCAGCAAGATTCAGAGCTTCCCTCCGATGTTTTAGAACAAGCTCGCGCTCAATTCTATCGAGAAGCATCAGTTCTCGCCCAACTTGATCACCCCACCCTACCGAAGGTCTCTGATTATTTCTCCGATGAGGACCGAGATTATTTGGTTATGGATTACGTTCCAGGGGATGATCTAAAGACCCTCATGGACCAGGCACGCAGAAAAGGCGAATTCTTACAAATAGACGACCTTCTGTCTTGGGGCAAACAACTCGCGAATGCGCTTGTCTACCTGCATAACCAAGATCCACCCGTTATTCATCGAGATATTAAACCCAGCAACTTGAAGCTCAATCAGCAAGGGCTGATCAAACTTGTTGATTTTGGTTTGGTGAAACAATTGGTCCCGGATGAATTAACAATCACGGTTATTCAGGGTCGTGGCACTGCTTTATACACACCGCTAGAGCAGTACGGAGGAGATTCCGGTCATACAGACAAAAGGAGCGATATCTATGCCTATGGTGCAACTTTCTACCATCTGCTGACCAACACGCCCCCACCCGAAGCGAAGCAGCGATTCCTCATGCCCGAATCACTTCTTCCGCCAAGAGAGATTAACCCATCCATTCCCCGCAAGCTCGAGCAAGTTATCCTGAGCGCCATGGCCCTTCATCCGGACGGAAGGCCGGATGATATGCTTGCCTTGACGGATATACATCTTAGGGAGCGCGCCCTCGACCTCACGATTAACGGAGATCGCTTCTCCCAGGCGAAGGACTTATTTCGATCTCCAACGGATAGGGTTTTTCTGGGAGCAGTAATGGCGCTTGCGTTGCTTGCAATCGTTACTTCTTTTCTGTAAGGTGTTTCTGGCACCAAATCTGCGTAAAAACAAATGCGGATGCCCCCGTAATAATCGCGACAATGAAGCCCGAGAAAGGTCCCGTCGCACTTAGTAAACTTGAAGCGCCCGGAAGATCTAGCGCTAAATAGTTATAACCCAATAAGCCGCCTACTATCGGTAGTAAGATACATCTAATACGGATTGCTTCTGGTATATTTTGACGAATTACAGTTGCATATCCCGCTCCCCCCACCACTGCTAATCCCAATGCCCCAAACACAAGGCCGACAAATCCAAGTTGATTCTCGCCTGGTATCTCTCCTGAATCCCCACCAGTTTGCGGTCCGGACGTCGGGGTTGGATCGTTCGTCTCCGGTGAGGGTTCAACTGTCAATGTCGGCGAAAGTGTTGGCGAAATCAACGTCGCCTGTGCAGGCACATCTTCATCAACATTGAACTGCAGGATTTCAGATACTTGAGCTTTTCCGCTTTGTGCAGTTATAGACAATAATCCTGTACGCTCCAAAGCAACATCAGTTCGCGCGATTCCGGCCACAGTAAATGCGTTAATCGTCGCCGCATATACTCCCTCGCTTTGCTGCGTAATAATAAAATCCACGGGTGTGTTATCGGGAACTGGATTGCCGTTATTGTCGACAATAACCGCGGTTTCGATCTTGAGAACATCTCCAACGCTGTATCCAGTCGGCGGCTCATCCGTTCCTTCTTCGCTACCGCCCCCGATAACTAGCTGAATAATTTGATCAGGATTAGGTGATGTTACCTCAATCAAGTCATACCCGATGCTTGCGACGCTTACCGGAGAAGCCCCTGGAGCGCTCACTTCCTGAAAGAGCAGCTTTGCTGCTACGTCAATAAAAGGCGAAGTTCCATCGAATAGCGCGTGGTAAACATCAATCTTGCTGACATCTGTCGCATCAAGGATGTTCGGTGTATCGTGACCGAAGACGATAAGTTTCTTCGAGCTGGCTAGATCCGGTCGCAAATCCAATAAAAGTTTAAGCGCATTTGCACCATATTCAGTGGATCCACTATCCAATACGCTAAAAATTAACCAATCACTTAAGCGCACTGCTTCGTCTATTTCGTCAGTGGAGATTAGAGGAACGACGGGGACCTCCGTCGGTGTCTCGCCGAGGTAATTTGACAGATCCGCCATGCTATAGGATCGTAGATTCCAGCTCCCTACCTGACCAGCGGCAGCTGGCCCAAACAATCGGATTACTGCGTCCTCTAATGCTGTTAGAGGAATAACATCAATCTCATTACATGTTGAGCACTGAGTAACCTGACGCACGTCGCTAAAAAACACGATCCTTTCCCCGATTTTCGGAGCTCCTTCTACGCGATCTTCAATTTCGTCTAGTGCAGGGCTTAGAAGTGTGGCAGCAGACTGCGCCACTGCATTCGCCAGGCTCATATCCTCGTTCGTCTCATCAAAAATATTCACATGATTCGCAACGTCTGGGTAAAAGAAAGATCCACCATAAATTTTTGTCTTTAAACGCAATATTCTCAGGACCGCATCATCAACTTGTTGGGCAAACAATTCATCTTCATCATACTTATTCGCGAAAAATTCAAGCGTATTGACTATCGTGGTGTACTCGTCAGGGTCGCTATTGTCCCGAAAATCGGAAAGCAGTAACAGGTCATTCCCCGCGAGAAATGCATCTCTAGCGACTAGGTGTGCTTGAAAAACCTGTTCCGATGGATCTTTAAAACGCCGAATTGCGTTTGACCCGAGCGAATCACTCACTGTTACACCGCCCCCCTCCCGCCAATCCTTAAGGGGTGCAAGTTCCATCAAAGCGGTTAAAGCTTGGGTGTCAAGGCTGATCGGACGAGTTGTTGCTCGAATATTTCCGTGAAAACCTTGATAGCGGATATGTCCTACTAAAAGCCCGTCAGCCGTTGTGGGGTTTCCCCCAGGTTGTGTGCTTGTGACATCGAGGAATGGGGCCAGATCAGTTTGCGTGAGTTGGTCAATAGTTTTTCGGACAGTTGCGACTTCCTCATCGATTGGCCGGTCGATACTTCCTAGGCCAGGGAAGTGCTTCGCGATAACAGCCAACCCGTCTTGTGATCCAATGTGAAGCCCGTTAATAAATTCCTTTGCCATCAATCCGACCCAGAAGGGATCGCCACCGAATGATTCAACACCGATATTCCCGCCGGTAATCTGTGGTTGTTCAAGTACATCCAATGAGGGTCCAATAATCATATTGAACCCCAGAGCCTCGAGCTCTCTTCCTAGAATCTCACCCGCTTCCTGTGCCAGAGCTGGATTCCAAGTCGCTCCGATAGACATTTGAGATGGAATTTTGGTCTTCCCCTCGAGTATCTCAGGGATCCCATTAGCGCTGCCTGGCTCCTCGCTAACAATGAATAGGGGCACGTAAACGGAGGTGCTGCCACTAATAAATAGTTCGTCGGCGTCGCCTGCTAACGCCGCTTCGTAGCGACTCTCTTGAAGGGTTCCGATCAGCGTTTGCAGCGCGTTAAGTGTTTCCGGCTGATCAGCAAAATTATCGTTCCCGCGCTTTAATAGAACGCCAGAGACATGATAGTTAACAATCAGATCGATTATCTGATCGCTTGGCGTAACTGCTGAGCCATTCAATGTGACGATAAAAAGCTGTCCCACACGCTCACTAGACGTC
>DAOUTT010000343.1 GCA_030668545.1 Anaerolineales bacterium
GTTGTGAAATTGAATGATCTTCAACTATCGAGGGAATTAGGTGTAGTTGGCAAAGACCCGCGCGGTGCGATCGCGTACAAATTCCCGGCTCAGGTGGTCACAACTAGTTTAGAGGATATTGGTCTCAACGTAGGGCGAACTGGTGTCGTTACACCTTTTGCCATTCTTGAACCGGTTGAAGTCGGCGGTGTGACCGTTCGGCAAGCAACCCTGCACAATTTCGATTTCATTCATGAGAAGGACATCCGCATTGGGGATCGCGTACTGATTAAGCGTGCTGGTGATGTCATCCCCTATGTCATTGGACCTGTAGTTGAAGCCCGAACAGGGGAAGAAAATTCGTATCGAATCCCGGACCGATGCCCTTCCTGTGGGGAACTTCTCGAGCGGATCGAAGGGGAGGTCGCAATCTATTGCGTCAATGCAGCTTGCCCAGCTCAACTGGTTCGTAATATTGAGCATTTCGCATCACGTGGAGCGATGGATATCGAAGGCCTGGGGATTAAAGTTGCACACTTGCTGGTTGAGGGGCGCCTCGTCATTGACGTGGCGGATCTTTACAGCCTGGATGAAGAATTTCTCTCTGGATTGGAAGGCTTCGCGGAGAAGAGAGCGCAAAATCTCATTGAGTCAATTCAAGCCTCACGGTCACAACCTCTTTCGCGCCTGTTGACTGCTTTGGGGATCCGCAATGTTGGTGAGGCAGCGGCTGGAGAGTTGGCTCGGCAATTTAAAAACCTTGATCTATTGTCTGAGGCAGGTTTGGAGGAGCTTGAAGAGGTAGAGGGGATTGGGCCGAAGGTTGCCAGAACGATCATCGATTGGTTTGCGCAACCCTCAAACACAGGGATCATCAAGAAATTGCAGAAAGCTGATGTGTGGCCGGAGTTTACTGAATCTAAAGATAGGGGAACTGAGCAGGCTCTTGCAGGTCTTACTTTCGTTCTTACAGGCACCTTGCCGTCATTGACTCGAGCCGAAGCAAAAGAATTAGTCCTGCTGAATGGGGGCAAGGTGACAGGAAATATTAGCCGGCGCACGGATTATCTCGTTGCCGGAGAATCCTCTGGCTCGAAGCTGACCCGCGCGCAGGATTTAGATATCCCCGTGATTGATGAAACCCAGTTAAAAGCGTTAATCGGGTGAGGTTCAGAGGCGCGGGAAATGATCCTCTTTCTGTCAATCGGGTGATATCCCAAACAAAACTACCCTGTTGGATGTTGATAATCTTATGAAGAAAGTCACGTTGAAACCCCGTCGCGAAAAAGCGATACTGCGACGCCATCCTTGGATATTTTCTGGGGCTGTAGGATCCGTGACTGGGAATCCGGATCCTGGAGACGTTGTCGACATACACGCCGCGGACGGGCGATGGCTCGCTCGAGGGGCGTACTCTCCGAAATCACAAATCCGGGTTCGAATTTGGACGTGGAACCAGGCGCAGGAAGTCGACGTAGATTTCATCCAGGAGCGAATAACTCTTTCTATCGCCGCGCGAGACGAGCTTGGGATTCCCAAATCCACGAATGCCTATAGAGAAGTGCATGGCGAGTCAGACGGTATCCCTGGGTTGATCGTTGATCGCTATGGAGATTACCGTGTTGTTCAATTTCTCTCCGTTGGAGTTGAGCGCTGGAAGGACGAAATTGTAGACTCGCTTTCGTCTCATGGCGGGTGTCTGGGTATATACGAGCGCTCTGATGTCGACGTTCGTGTACTGGAAGGTTTGGAACCGCGCTCCGGGAACCTTATTGGGGGAGAACCACCCAAGCGAATCCAAATACATGAAGGCGAACGGCGCTATCTCGTGGATGTTCGCAATGGACAAAAGACCGGCTTCTTCCTCGATCAGCGCGAGAACCGTGGGCTGGTTGCGAACTGGATTAGGGGTGGGGAGGTACTCGACTGCTTTTGCTATAGCGGCGGTTTTACTGTTGCCGGACTGGGTGCAGGAGCAGAGCGGGTTACCGCCGTGGATCAATCTAAAACTGCGTTAGCGCTGGCGGAAGAAAATGTTCGCTTAAATGGTTTCCCAGGGGATGAAGTAGAGTTCCTCGCGGAAGATGTGTTTCAGTCGCTGAGAAAATTCCGTGACCGCGGGAGAAGTTTCGATGCAGTGATATTAGACCCCCCGAAATTTGCGGCAACATCGGCTCAAGTGGATCGGGCTGCGCGCGGATATAAGGATGTGAATCTACTGGCGTTTAAACTGCTGCGAGTCGGCGGTTATCTGCTAACGTTCTCCTGCTCAGGTGGAGTAAATCCCCAACTTTTCCAGAAGATTGTCGCTGATGCCGCATTAGATGCCGGGGTTGACGCCGTCATCATTGGCTGGCTTTCGCAGGCGAGCGATCATCCAGTTAAGGTCTACTTCCCGGAGGGTCGTTATCTCAAAGGGCTTGTGTGCCAGATTCGGGAGAAGTGAGGGGTGTGCGTATGAACGTATAGATCGACCATCGCAAAGGTGAGGATCTTCTTTTCTTCCCCCTAAATCCCCCAATGTCCCCTCCGCTCTGCTTCGGGGATGCACGCGAGGGGACTGTGGGGGACTCCACTCCCCCACAATCCCCGGATCACCTTGATTGTATTTTGAGGATACTATTCTTCCACTGAAGCGCAATCCGGAGTA